>RFIZ01000225.1 GCA_003695105.1 Fidelibacterota bacterium | reverse complement strand
GTACAAGGCCGTTCTCATCGGCGCGGCCCACATCGGCGTCTATATGCCCCTGCTCATGACCGCCGCCGGAACCATCCCGCCGGCCAAGGTCCTGGTCCTGGGCGCCGGAGTCGCCGGACTCCAGGCCATCGCCACCGCCAAACGGCTGGGCGCGCAGGTGGAAGCCAGCGATGTTCGTCCCGTCGTGAAAGAACAGGTGGAGAGTCTGGGAGCGAAATTCCTGGAAGTGGAGGCCGATTCCACCGAAGGCGTGGGCGAAGGCGGCTATGCCAAGGAAACTTCGGAAGAGTATCAACGGCGGCAACGGGCCATGATCAAGGAACACATCGCCAAGGCCAACCTGGTCATCACCACCGCCCTGATCCCCGGAAAACCGGCTCCCCTGCTGATCCCCAAGGACATGGTGGACGGCATGATGCCGGGATCGGCCATCATGGACCTGGCGGCGGAAAACGGCGGTAACTGTGAACTGACCACGCCGGGCGAAATCAAGGTGGTGAATCAGGTCGTGATCGACGGCCGGACCAACATCCCCGCTACCATGCCCTACCACGCCAGTCAACTCTACGCCAGGAATATTTCCAGTTTCATCACCTATTTCTGCAAGGACGGAAACCTGGAACTCAACCTGGAAGATGAAATTATTTCCGGTGCCATGTTTACCCACAAAGGTGAAATTGTCGACGAGCGCACCCAAGCAGCATTCCAGAATTCATGAGGTGAAACCATGGATATGATCAACATCTTGACGGTCTTCATTCTGGCGATATTCGTCGGATTCGAAGTCATCACCAAAGTCCCTCCCACCCTGCACACACCCCTCATGTCGGGGTCCAATGCCATTTCCGGCATTTCCATCGTGGGAGCCATCATTGCCACCCATGTTAGCGGTACCCTGGGCACCTGGCTGGGATTGATCGCCGTGATCTTTGCCACGATCAATGTCGTGGGCGGGTTCATGGTGACAGACCGCATGCTGAAAATGTTCAAACGGCGGTAGGAGGCGATCATGGAATACATCAACCTGTTTTATGTGACAGCGGCTGTCCTGTTTATCTTCGGACTGAAACGTCTCAGCCATCCCCGCACCGCCCGCAGTGGTAATCTGATTGCCGCCATCGGCATGCTGATCGCCATTGTGGCGACCCTGGTGGGGTACGCCCACCTGGATTTCCGCCTCATCATCATCGGCTTCATCGTCGGGGGCCTGATCGGAGCCATCTTTGCCGTGAAGGTGGAAATGACCGCCATGCCCCAGATGGTGGCCATTTTCAACGGATTTGGCGGCGGTGCCTCCGCCTTGGTGGGCATGGCCGAATTTTATACCAAAGCCGCCCCGGCGGCTCTGCAGGCCCATCCTTCCTATTATGACCTCACCACCATCGTGCTGAGTGTTTTCGTCGGAACCCTCACCTTCACCGGCAGCTTCGTGGCCTTCGGAAAATTGCAGGGCTTCATCACCGGGAAACCGGTGGTCTTTGCCGGACAAAAAACCCTGAACGCCATCCTGGCCCTCCTCCTGGTCGGGTTTGCCGTGGGGACGGTCCTGGTGCCCGCCAACATGATGTGGTACTTTTTGGCGGTCATTATCCTGTCCGCCATTCTGGGCGTCACTCTGGTGATTCCCATCGGCGGTGCCGACATGCCGGTTGTGATTTCCCTTCTCAATGCCTATTCGGGAATCGCCGCCGCGGCCGCGGGATTTGTCCTGCTCAACAACGGCCTGATCATCAGCGGAGCCCTGGTCGGCGCCAGCGGCCTGATCCTGACCAATATCATGTGCAAAGGCATGAACCGGTCCCTGACCAATGTGATCTTCGGCGCCGTGGGTCTGGAACAGGAAGGCGCGGCCGGAGCCCAGAAACAGATGAACATCAAATCCTACTCCACCGAAGAAGCCGCCATGATTCTGGACGCCGCCGAAAAGGTGATCTTCGTCCCGGGTTACGGTCTGGCCGTCGCCCAGGCGCAACACGCCGTCCGGGAAGTGGCCGACTACCTGGAAGGCAAAGGCAAGACGGTCATGTATGCCATTCACCCCGTGGCGGGACGGATGCCGGGACACATGAACGTTTTGCTGGCCGAAGCCAACGTGCCTTACAACCAGTTGAAAGACCTGGATGAAGTCAACCCCGAATTCGAAGACTGCGACGTGGCCGTGGTCCTGGGAGCGAACGACGTGGTGAATCCCGCCGCCCGCCATGACAAATCCAGCCCCATCTACGGCATGCCCATCCTGAATGTGGATAAGGCCCGGACCGTCCTGATCAACAAACGAACCATGAATCCGGGTTTTGCCGGGATTCCCAATGAATTGTTCGGCTACGACAATTCCATCATGGTGTTCGGCGATGCCAAACAAACCCTGCAACAACTGTTGAAGGATTTGAAAGAGCTGTAATTCCCTTCCCACCTAAAAAAAGCCCCGGATTCTTCCGGGGCTTTTTTTTAGGATCCGGTGAGTGAATCGATGCAGTCCAGATAGGCGGCCAGGGACCGGTCGGTGATTTCCCCCATATGGGGAATGCGGAACGCCGATCCTTTCAATTTTCCATAGCCGTTGGAGAACTGGTAGCCTTCCGCGTACAGCCTGTCTCCCAGATCAGCCAGATCCCAGTTCCGGGTGTTGCGAAAACACGTCACCGTATCGGAATGGTATCCCTCCTCCGAAAAGAGGGTCAGTCCGCGGGAACGTCCCCAGGATCGTGTCCTTTCCGCCAGCCGCCGATAGCGTTCGTAGCGGTTTTCGATCCCTTCCTTCTGGATGCGTTCAATCTGTGTCTGCAGGCCATACATGTGCGGAATGGAAGGCGTGATGATGGTCTGTCCTTTTTGCGCGCTGGCCGCCCAGGCCACGAAATCAAAATAGTACCCCTTGTTCCGGACGGTTTCAGATCGCCGGATCACCCGGTCGCTCACGATACAAATGGAAAATCCCGGCGGCAGAGCCCAGGCTTTCTGCACCGATGCCAGCAGGATGTCGATCCCCCAGTCATCGATCCGGATCGGCAGTCCTACCATGGAACTGACGGCATCCACGGCGAAATAGACATCGGGAAATTCCTCCACCATCATCCGGCCGATGGCTTCCAGAGGTTCGGCTACGCCGGTGGACGTTTCGTTATGTACCAGAGTGAGCACATCATAGGCACCGGTGACCAGCCGCTCCCGGATCCGGTCCGGAGCAATGCCTCTTCCCCATTCCACTTCCAGTTTGTCGGCGGAAAAACCGCATTTTTGTATGGTCGTGAACCACCGCTCAGAAAAGGCCCCGTTCACACAGCACAACGCCTTTCGGGGAGCCAGATTCCGGGCGGCGGCTTCCCACAAACCGGTGGCCGAACTGGTGCTGAGAAAAACAGGATTCCGGGTGGACATCAATGCGGCAATGCCGGCGGTTACCTCCCGGTACAGATCCGCGAAGGCAGGGCTCCGGTGACCGATCATGGGCCGGGTCATCGCGGCCGCCACCTCCGGCGCCACATCCACCGGACCGGGTATAAACAACGAGACGGCTTTCTTCATGACCCGTCACTTTCAAATTCAGGACAGAGGAAATCTTTGTAATCACAGTAGCTGCAGTGATGCCGGCTGGGTTTGGGTTGAAAATTCCCCTGCCGGATTCCCGCCGCCGTCTGGGTCACCCGGTCCAGTTGTTCTGCCAATTCCGTCGGGGAAAACCGGTATTCATCCTCGGAGGCTGCCAGGTCTTTCACGAAAATGAGTTGCACCCGGATCGGCTGGTCGGCCGGCAGGTCCGGAATGGCTCCCCGACGGATAGCCGCCGTGTACAGGGCCAGTTGAAAATTCTTTTTCAAGGGTTCCCGGGACGGATTTCCCGTTTTGTAATCCACGATCCGCAGGCCTTCCTCATCCTGGTCGATGCGATCGATCTTTCCGGTGATTTTGACATTGATGTCGGGCAGGGCGAAGGTGACTTTCACTTCCGGCCGTGGTCGGGAGGGTGGATTCGCCGCCACCCACTGGACGTAGGACTTGAGATAGGTTTCCGCCTGGCGGCGGAATTCCTCTTCCCGAATCCGGTATTCGAAGTACCGTGAATCCCAGGCCTGATCCAGCAAGGTCAGGATCCGTTCTTCGGTCAGCTCACTCCCTGGGGAATGAAATTGCTCCAGAACACGGTGAATGATGGTCCCAAAGCCCATCCGCGCCTGACTCTTTTTCTCCGGAAACTGATCGATGAACTGGAGACGATACTTCAAGGGGCAGGTCAGATAGGTCTCGATTTTGGTAGCCGACAGGAACAGTTCCTGCTGGTCCGGTTCTGCCGGCTTCCCGGATATCGCCCGGGTACGTTCCCATTCGTCCAGGAGGTGTCGGACCGCGGTTACATCGCCCTGCTTCAGGGCTGATTGGACCCGGTCCACCAGTTCGCCGGGCAGGGTTTCGGTGGG
>RFIZ01000224.1 GCA_003695105.1 Fidelibacterota bacterium | reverse complement strand
TCTGAAGCCAGATAGACAAATTGTCGTCCCAGATTCAGGGTCAGCGCCCGGTTCCCCAATGACACCGAATAGGCGGCATTGATCAGGGACAGCGTCGGATCGCTGGCGTAGGCCTGAACCGGATCCAGATACATCACGCCCGAAAGCCGGAGCGAGCTATTTCGGAACACCAAGTCCCGGGCCTGCAACCAGAAGGATTCAGACAAGCGAAGATGAGTAAGGGAACTGTCTTCCAGATTGATCCGGGAATAGGTGTAGGCATTGGTATTGAGGGTCCCCTGGAAGGACGCGCCCCCCAGTCCGGCACACCAACCAAGAAACACCAGGATAACCGCCTTACGCACCGGATTACTCCTGGTGTTTCCGCAGCCCCACGAAGACATAGGTGAGCACGCTGGCCAGCAGGGTGAAGATCGGCAGGACCACCAGTGAAATAGCCAGGGTGGCATTCTGCGCATCGTGCAAATAGTGGGACAGGGAGATCAGGTTGAGGATCCAGGTGATCACGGACACCACCAGCACCCAGATCAGGGAAATACTCAACACCTGCAGGAAAAAGATGAATCCGCCGGGACGGGTTGGGGAATCAGTCATATCAAACTCCTTCCTGAACGGCCGGTGTATCCGGCAAATAGGATTCGAGACGCTGGTGAACGGCTTCCAGGCCTTCGGCGCGCCCTTCCTTGATTTCCCAGATGGAAATCAGGGGGAAAAGTTTGGAAAAGAGCAGGAACATGAGACAGAAAGCCGCCACACCACCGGCGAAAAGAGACCATTCCGTCAGGGATGGCACGTAGGGTTCACTCACGACCGGCAGGCGGGGATTGGACAGGGAAGGCACGATAATGATCAGCCGTTCCAGCCACATCCCGATGATGACGGAAATACTGGCTATGAGGATTCCCGGAATCCGTTTCAATTTTTTGAAAGACAGGATGATCACCGGAATCACGAAGTTACAGATGACCATCATCCAGAAGTAGGGGGCGTACGCACCGGAAATCTTGAACCGGATCACCCGCATTTCCATGGGCTCATTGCCATAGATACCGGTCAGGTATTCACTGAAAGTAAAATAACCCCAGAGCAAGGCGAATACCAACAGGAGCACGCTCAAATAGCGGAAATGAATTTCCTTCAGGTAATTCTCCAGGTGGTAAAACTTTCGGAAAAAGATCATCACCACCAGGAGGGTGGCCGTTCCGGAAAAAATGGCGCCGGTGACGAAGTACGGACCGAAAATGGTGCTGTGCCAACCGGACTGGAGCGTCATGGAAAAAATGTAGGAGATGACGGTGTGGACGCTGACGGCCACCGGAATCACCACCACCATCAGAATGGTCATGGCCCGTTCCAGAATATGTTTTTGCCGTTCCGTTCCCACATAACCCCAGCTCAGCCAGGTATAAAACTTCTTGAATTTCGTGGTCCGGTCCCGCAGGAGGGCGATGTCCGGAATCATGGGCACGTAGAGATACACCGTGCTGGCCGTGAAATAGAGGGAAATGGCGGTGACGTCCCACAACAGAGGCGACTGCAACCGGCCGTAATAGAATACGTTTAGCACCCGGTCCGGCCGGCCCAGGTCGATGATGGGATGCAAGCCTCCGATGGCCAGGACGATGGCCGTGATGACCTCCGCCATGCGGGTAATGGGCCGGCGCCATTCCGCCTGAGACAGGCGGAGGATGGCCGAAATCAGGGTACCGGCATGGCTGACACCGATGAAAAAGACAAAGTTAATGATGTAAAAGCCCCAGGTTACCGTCCGGTTCAATCCCGTCACCCCCAGGCCATAGATCAATTGCCGGATGTAGAGGGCCAGCGCCCACAACACCACGGCTCCTAGGAAGGCCACGGCCCAGTAAAAGCGGCGGTCGCTCTCCAGAATGGGTCGAAAGAGAGTATAGTCCGGATCTTTACGCAAATCTTCCATCATTTATCTTCCTTCTTCAGATAGTACACTTTGGGATCCGTTCCCAATTCCTCTTCCAGGCGGTAGGCCCGGCTGGAATGAATCAGAGTGGCCACCTTGTGGTCGGGGTTTTCCAGATCCCCGAACGTCATGGCGTCGGCCGGACAGGATTCCACGCAGGCCGGTTGATAGTCCTCTTCCCGCAAGTCCCGATTTTCAAACCGGGCCAAATCCTTCGCCAGTGACAGGCGGTGATGGCAGAAACTGCATTTTTCCACCACGCCCTTCATCCGCCGGGTCACATCCGGATTCCGGATCACCTGATAGGACTCCGGAATTTCCGGTGCGTAGTAATTGAATTTTTTCGCGGAATACGGACAAGCCGCCATACAGAAGCGACAACCAATGCAACGGTAATACACCTGCCCCACCAGCCCATCTTCATTCAGATAGGTGGCATGGACGGGACAGACCTTGGTGCAGGGCGGATTGTCACACTGAAAACAGGGGCGCGGAATGTGCGTGACCCGCACGTCCGGAAACTCCCCTTCATATTCGGTGATGATCTGCATCCAGTCCAGCGCCCGGCCGGCCTGGGCTTCCTCTTCGCCCACATTGGGAATATTATTCTCAATCCGGCAGGCGTTGACACAGGCTCCGCAACCGGTGCATTTATTCAAATCGATTACCATTCCCCATTTAGCCATAATACACTACCCTATCGAAATACGTATTGGAGTTCCAGACAAGATCACGTTCCCGCGGTTCACCGGCGGTTGTTCCACTATGAGCGTCCGGGGATCGGAACCGGCGTGAGCCGTCAATTCGCCCACATCGGTCCGTCCCAGACCCAGGGGAATGAACACCGCCCGGGGATGGATGATGGGTCGGATCCGGGCCCGTACTTTCAACATTCCCACCGGCGAATCGATCTGGATCATGGTGCCATCCTTCACCCCCAGTTCCCGGGCTGTGTCGGGATGGATTTCCGCCCAGTTTTCCCAGTGGATTTCCCGCAGATGACCGAAGGTTTCCACCAGGGTCGGGGAGTGAGCCGTACGACCATACGGATTCGTGATGGGATACCCCACTTGCAACGTCAGGGGATAACCGCTGGATTCACTGGCGACATACGTATCCAGTTGACCGGGATATCCTTTCACCGCCAGATAGGTTTTCACAATCCCGGCCGGAGTATCGCCCCCGTCATAGGAGGTGAGCAAAGCCGGCAGAAAGTCAAATGTGCCCGAAGAAGTGGCCAGAATCTCGTTCATGGAGGCACCCACTTTGCCGGCCGGATCCCACCAGCCGCCTTCCTTGAGTACGGCTTTCAAAAAGGAGCGCTCTCCCTCCTTCAGGGATACCGACCGGTGTTCCCGGTACAGCGACACCCATTCTTCCCGGCCCAGTTCCCCGAAAGGCAGTCCCTGTTTGCCGGCGTAGATTTTTTGGAGGCGCTTTTTCGCCAGGGTTTTGGCGTCTTTCCCGGGGAAAATCTTCCGATCGATTCCGGGCAACGCCCCGGCCACCGCCAGCAGGATATCGTAACTGCTTTTCGTATCGTACATGGGATCCAGCACCGGACGCTGCAGGGTGGCCGTCTCCAGCGGAACACCCGGGAGTTCCTCCACCACATCCCAATCTTCCAGGAAAGCATGGGTGGGCAGAATGACATCGGCGTGAGCGCTGGTTTCATTGGGCAAATCACCCAAATAGACGACCCGGGAGACGTGCTTCATGAGTGTCTTCCACTTGGTCCGGTTTTCGCCGTAATAGACCGGATTGGCCTTGTTGATGATCAACACTTCGATGGGATAGGGCGCATAGCCTTCCACCCGTTTGGCAAAAATATCCAGGGAAGGTTTTTCCAGCGGGTTGGGCTGATCTGACAGGAACAGGTTTTGTACATCCGGGGTCGGCTCCGGACGGGTATAGAGCCGTTCCTTTTCGGCCGGCGGATCAAAATACCAGCCGCCCGGATGCTGAACCGCTCCCAGCAGCATATTCAGACAATGGGTCGCCCAGAGATGCAGTTCACCACGGGGGGACTGGACCGCTTCACTGCCGCAGAGAACCACCGGATTATTGCGCTCCAGAATCAGATCGGCCAGATCGCGGATGTCTTCTTCCGGGATGCCGGTGATTTCCTCGATCCGTTTGGGATGAAATTCAGAGCGGACGATATTTTCAAACCCTTCCTGGGGTGTGCCGTTCGCATCGGTCCAGTTACGGAATCCGTGGGTGTGGGTCCGGAACCAGTCCAGATCGACCCGGGGAGAGTCCAGGACCAGATGGGCCAGCCCCAGGGCCAGCGTTCCCCAGGTGTCCGGTTCCAGCGGGATCCATTTGTGGGCGCTGGCGGCGGTGATGTTGGCCCGCGGCCCCACGTAGACCAGCTTGTTCCGGGTCACATTGGATAAATCTTTGAATTGACTCAACACCTGATTGAAGTGGACCGGTGCGCCGTCGTCCTCGAGGAAATTGGCCCCCAGACTCACGATGCAATCGGCATTGATGATGTCCAGGGTGGGAGCCACTTCCCGGCCCTGGGTCAACAGCGACGAACTGGACAGATGGGTCCGGTGGGTTTCCTGATAGAAGTTGGGTGTTCCGATCCAACGGGCGAAGTTGCGCCACACCTCCTGCATCATGGGGGAGTCGTCCCCGTTGATGATGGCGATTTTATAGCCTTCCTTGCGATCCAGAATCGCCTGGAGGGTACCCCGGACGGAAGCCAGGGCCTCATCCCAGGTTACCGGCACCCGGTCCTTCTTGAAGGGACCTTCCGGCCGGGCCAGGGGCGTCGTGAACCGGTCCGGGTGATACAACAATTCCAGGTTGGCATAGGCTGCGGGACAGGTCCCCCCCCGATTGACCGGCGAATGGGGATTGCCCTTCAGACTGATGGGAACTTCATCCAGCCGTTTGATGGACAGGC
>RFIZ01000223.1 GCA_003695105.1 Fidelibacterota bacterium | reverse complement strand
TTCCTGCGCTTAACGGAAGAGGCGGCATGATTGGTTTGATCCGGAACGAAATGATGAAGATCGCCACCCGCTGGCGCACGGCCATCGGCTTCGGTGCCATTGCCCTGTTGATGCCTCTGGTCCTGTGGGGCTTTCACCACGGAGGTTCCGGCCTGGAGTACTCCATCCGGCAGGCACTGGAAGGACAATTCATCATGGTGGGCAGTCTGTTCAATGGTTTTCTGGAGACCTATCTGGTGATGAATCTGCTCTGGGTGCATATTCCGTTTCTGGTGACCCTGGTGGCGGGCGATGTGGTAGCCGCCGAAGGAGCCCAGGGCACCTTCCGGATCTACCTGATCCGCTCCGTCCCCCGCTGGAAAATCATGACCGCCAAACTGCTGGCCACCTGGCTGTATACCGCGATCCTGATCCTGTTCTTTGCCTTCATGAGTCTTGGTCTGGGCGCCCTGTTCCTGGGAACAGGTGATCTGATCGTCCTGGAAGCGGGCATACTGATTCTACCTCCGGACATGGCCTGGATGCGCTTCGCTCTGGCCTTCGCTTTGGCTATCGTGGCTATGGGAGTCGTGGCCACGTTGACCTTCATGTTTTCGGCCATGGTCAACAACGGTATCGGTCCCATTATTGGAACCATGGCGGTGTTGCTGGTAGGTCTGGCCATCAGCAATATCCCCCTGGACTGGTTCGACCACCTTCGACCCTGGTTGTTTTCCAGTTATCTGGATGTGTGGCGCTTCGCTTTTACCGATCCCGTCCCCTGGGACCGTGTGGCGGAGTATCTGGGTATTTTGTTTCTCTATATAGCCGGGTTTACCGCCCTGGGTTTCGGTGTGTTTTCCCGGCGGGATATCACCACGTGAAGTCCGCCGGGGTTTGCGCCGTCCTGCTGGGGGTCTTGTGGGCCCAGGCTGCGGATATGACGCCGGATTCCATCCGCGCCCAGGTGGAACGGGAGGCCGCCCGAATCCAGGACTATACGGTGACACTCACGGTCACGGTGCACATGCCCAAGTTTCGCATGCCACGGAAAAAGATCACGGTGTATTTCAAAGCCGGTGACCCCTACCGTCTGAAACTCAAGACCCGGGGTTTTGCCCTGCTGCCCAAATCGGGAGTGGCTTTCCGTCCGCAGGAACTGTTCGACAATTTTTCCCATTTTGACCGGGTGACCCGGCAAACCACGGCCGACGGGTGGGCCTATGTGCTGGAGGGCACCCTGATTGCCGATTCTCTCCATTTCAAGCTGCCGGAATCCGAACAGGAAAGGCCGGTGCTCCATCAGCAGCTGTGGGTGGATCCGGATCACTGGGTCATTACCCGCTCCACGGTCTGGGTAGACACCAGCCGGGTTCTGACCATGACGACCGCGTATGATGAAGTGAGTGGCGGATGGACCATGCCGGTGCGAACGGAGGTGCGTTTTCAGGTCGGAACCGATTTGATCCGGCGGTTCAACCGCACCCAAACCGGGCCGGCTCCGATCCTGTCCGAAGACGGGGCCGAGATCCCGGAAGAAGGATTGTGGGGAGAGGTATTGATTGAGTACTCCCGATACCGGATCAATCAGGGATTGCGGGATGAGATTTTCGAAGAAGAATCCCCCTGACCACCGCCGGTTATCCCGTTCCATTCCCACCGGAATTATCATAAATTTACTGGATGTATGATTCTCCGAAAGACTGGTTCCCGCCGGGTGTCGATCCCTCCTTCTCCGGGCTGACGATCGATGAATTGAACCGGTATCTGCCAGCCCTGCAGACCCAGGAGGATTTGCATCCGGATCCGGCCCAGTTGTCAGAGGGGATCTATCAGGCAGAGATCCGGGCGGGCTTGTCCCGCCTGCCCGAACGAACCATGGATTTGATTCTGATTCATCCGCCCGAAAACCCGGTGGAGGAAATCCGCTCCGTCCAGGGCGCCGCTACCTGGCAGGATGTGTATGAATGGCACCGGCAGTGGTTGAAAGAGTGCCAGCGCATAGTGAAAGCAGAGGGCGTGGTGGCCCTGTTCTGCTCCTGGCAGTCTTCCGGTATGTATCAATCGCTGTTGTCGGAATATTTTCAGGTGCCTACCCGTATCACCTGGCGAAAATCCCTTCGCAGTCAGACCCGGAAGGCCGGACCCTTCCTGGACCAGATCGGAGATATCTGGCTGGGTTCCTTGGCCCGGCCCCTGCAACTGGAGTTTCCGGAGGACAATCCCCGGGGCAATCTCTGGGCCGACATTGTCGACTGGCAGGGAAACACCGAGACGGATGAGACCGATCTGCCGGAACAGGTGGTGGAACGTCTGCTCCGGTTGACGACGACCAAACTGGATTGGGTGTTGGATCCCTTCATGGGGCGTGGCATTGCCGGGGTGGTGGCCAAAAAACTGGGCCGTCGCTATATAGGACTGGGAACCAGCCAGGATCAATGTCTGTTGGCCATGAAACGCATCGATCAGACATAAGGAGGAAGCGTGAATTTAATGGACCGTATTCAGGCGGATATGTACGCGGCGATGAAGGCCAAAGAGAAAGTGCGCGCCGGAACCTTGCGAACCGTCCTGTCGGCGTTGAAGGACCGCCGCATTGAAATCCGGCGGGATTTGACCGATCAGGATGTCCTGCAGGTCCTGCGGACCCAGGTGAAACAGCGTTCCGATTCCATCGAACAGTACCGCCGGGGGCAGCGACCGGACCTGGTGGAACAGGAAGAACAGGAACTGGCCGTGATTCAGGCCTATTTACCTCAGATGATGAACGAAGAAGACGTCAAGGCCCTGGTGGCCGACGTCATTCGGGAAACGGGAGCGACTTCGCTGGCGGATATGCGCCTGGTAATGCCCCGCATCCTGGAGAAGGGCGCCGGCCGGGTGGACGGCAAACTGGCCAGTCGCCTGGTACGGGAGGCCCTGTCCACCGGGAAATGACATGCCCGTATCGGTCATCGATTTGATCACGGTACTGGTCATGGCCGGAACCGGCTACCTGGGGTACCACAAAGGAGCGCTGGCGGAACTGAGTCAATTGGGATCGCTGGTGATCGCCTTGTTTCTCAGTTTGTTCTTCAGTCAGCCCCTCACCACCTGGCTGCTACTGCGCCTGCCCCTTTCCCCCGCCGGCGCCATGGCGGGAGTCCTGTTGCTCCTGTTCACGGGCTGGTATCTGTGTTTCCGCCTGTTCTTTCGGGTGCTGGAATATCTGGCCGACGGACAACGCGCCCGGCGTTTGGATCGTCTGCTGGGAGCCGTGCTGGGAGCCGGTAAAGCCGCCCTGTTCATCGCCGTGTCCATTTTGATTCTGGATACGGGGTCGGGACACCGGTGGGTCCGGATCCTGCGGCAGGATTCCGTGGTGGTCGAAACCATCTATCAGACGCAGATCAAACTGGTCCAGGCCCTCCGTCTGATTCCGGAGTCCCGGGAAAAAGGAATGGAAATCTGATGGCCAACGTATCCCAGGAATTGATCGACCGCATTCGGGATGCCGCCGATATCGTGACAGTCATATCTCCCTATGTCAATCTCCGGAAACAGGGGCAAAATTACGTCGGGCTGTGTCCTTTTCATGACGACCGTCATCCTTCTCTCCATGTCAGTCAGCGGAAACAGATTTTCAAATGTTTTGCCTGCGGGGCCGGCGGAAATGCCATCTCTTTTCTGATGGAGTATGAAAAAATCAGTTTTCTGGAAGCTTTGCGGCGTTTGGGTGACCAGGTGGGGATACCGGTCACGGTGGAGAGCCATCCGGAACAGAAAGATTTCATCGCCCAGTTATACGATCTCCATGATGCCGCCGCAGATTTATATACCAACACCTTGTTTTCGGAACGTGGCCGGCCGGCCCTGGCGTACCTGAAGGACCGGGGCCTTTCGGAAGAGATCATCCGGGAATTCCGTCTCGGTCTGGCTCCCAACCAGTGGGATTTCGCCTGGAATTACTTTCAGAAGCGGAAAATCCGCCGGGAAGTGCTCCAAAAGAGCGGTTTGTTCACGTTCACCGAAAAAGGGCAGTTCGACCGGTTTCGGAATCGGATCCTGTTTCCGATTTCAAACCTTTCGGGCCGTATCGTGGCCTTCGGCGGCCGGGCCCTGGATGATGATCCGGCCAAGTATCTCAATTCTCCGGAAAGTCCCATCTACCACAAAAGCGAGATTCTGTACGGACTGCATCGTACCCGGGATGTCATCCGAAAAGCCGATCAGGCCCTCCTGGTGGAAGGGTATATGGATTTTCTCCAGCTCTATCAACACGGAATTCACCATCTGGCCGCCGTATCCGGAACAGCCCTGGCCGAGCAGCACGCCCGTCTGTTGCGTAAGTATGTCCGGCGTGTAACTGTCGTCTATGATGGAGATGAAGCCGGACAGAAAGCGGCCCTCCGCGCCGGCTACCTTCTGCTGCGGGAAGGCATTGATGCCCGGGTACTGGTCCTCCCCGACCAGGAGGACCCGGACGAATGGGTGCGTCGGGTGGGCCG
>RFIZ01000222.1 GCA_003695105.1 Fidelibacterota bacterium | reverse complement strand
TACGTCTGTGAGCACAGGGCCAAGCGTGCACGGGTACCGGAAGAGGTCGAACACAGCCAAGGGTAGATTTCTCACCCCCCCCAATTGTCATCCCGAATCCGCCAGTGGGCGGTGAGGGACCAACGTCTGTGAGCACAGGGCCAAGCGTGTACAGGTATAGGAAGAGGTCGAAGAAAGGCTGAAGAAGATTTCTCTCCCGACATGCCTCCAGACACGTCGGGATCGAAATGACAGGGTTGTTTGAACGGGACACAACACTCCGGCCTTGAAAAACCGGATTTCCTATTCCTGACAGGGTCGTTGTGAAATCTGCCGGCGGACGCTATCCGAAGAGAAAGCGGCAAATATAGACGGCGCTGAAAATTCCCACAGCATCGGCAATCAGTCCGGCGGGCAGGGCGTGACGGCTCTTGGTCACCCCCACGGAACCGAAATACACGGCCAGGACGTAAAAGGTGGTTTCCGTCGAACCGAACATGGTGGCGCCGATTTTGGCCACCAGAGAATCGGCTCCGTATTGATTGACCAGATCGGTGAGGAGACCCAGGGAGCCGCTTCCGGACAGCGGTCGCATGAGGGCCAGGGGTACATTTTCGGGCGGAAAGCCGATGGCATTCAGCACCGGCGCCATGAAGTTCAGCATCAGGTCCAGGGCTCCGGAGGCCCGGAACATGCCGATGGCCACCAGAATGGCCACCAGATAGGGGATGATCCGGACGGCAATCGTGAACCCGTCTTTGGCGCCTTCCACGAAGACTTCATACACCTTGATTTTTTTGACCAACAACCCATAGAGGGGAATCAGAACCAGCATCCCGGGAATGATGTATTTTGCCGCTGTATTGATCGCCTGAATGACCGCTTCCATTTACGCCTCCTCCCGAAACCGTTTCCATTTTTCCAGCCATTTCACGGCGACGATCCCCGCCACGGTGGACAGGGTCGTGGCGATGATGGTGGTGATAAAAATCTGGTTGGACACCACGCCCATGAGTCCCACCACCGTCGCCGGGAGGATGAGCTGAACCGAACTGGTATTGATGGCCAGAAAGGTACACATGGCGTTGGTGGCCGTGTCCTTTTTGGGGTTGAGTTCCTGCAACTCCTCCATGGCTTTCAATCCCAGCGGAGTGGCGGCATTTCCCAGTCCCAGAATATTGGCGGCCATGTTCAGAATGATAGAACCGATGGCCGGATGATCGGGGGGTACGTCCGGGAACAGGCGCACCGTAACCGGCCGCAAGCCCCGGGCGATGAGGCGGATCAGTCCCGATTCTTCCGCGATTTTCATAATGCCCAGCCACAGCGCCATGATGCCGATGAGGCCGATGGCGATCTCCACCGCCGTTTTGGCCATGTCGATGGCGGCCTGGGTCACGGCGTCGATATTCCCGGTGGCGATCCCGGCAATGACTCCAATCAGCATCATGCCAAACCAGATGTAATTCAACATAGTTGTTTCCTCGATTCATGTTCGACCGGTGGTTCCAGAAATTCCAGCATCGGAGACGCGGGATCGGCCACCAGGCGGACCGGCAGGGATTCCGGGAGCGTCGCCTGATAGGTTCCGTGACCACAGGGAAAATTGGATACGATCGGGATGTCCAGATCACCGCATACATCCAGAACGATTTCATCGATGGATCTCCCGAAGGGCACTTCCTGATCTTTCATTTCCGTCATTTCACCGATAATAAGTCCCCGGATCGAATCGAACAGGCCCGCCCGCCGGAAGTGAAGGAGCATGCGATCGAAGGCATAATAATATTCTCCCACGTCTTCCAGAAACAGAATACCGTCCCCCGGATGGAGCTGGTCCGGAGTGGCCAGTCGATCAAGAATGAGGGACATATTTCCGCCCCAGAGGGGTCCTTCGGCGGTGCCGGGTTTCAGCACGTGCATCGGCAGGTCCTCCGGCGGTAGAATGGAGAGGGGAAAGGTACCGGAAACGGTCTTCAGAAAATGGTCCATGTTGTAGGGGACGAACCCGTTTTTGTAACTGGCCAGCATGGGGCCGTGGAAGGTGATCAGACCGGTGCGGACGGTGATGGACAGCAGAAAGGCGGTGATGTCGCTGTACCCCACGAAAATTTTGGGATGCTGCCGGATCCGTTCGTAATCCAGCCGCGGCAGGACCCGGTTGGCCCCGTAGCCGCCCCGGGCGCAGAGTATGGCATCGATGGCCGGGTTTTGAAAAAAGTCCATGATCTCCCGGGCCCGCTCCTCCGGAGTGCCGGCATATTGACGGCATTGCTTCCGGGTGGTATCTCCCCGCACCACCTCATACCCCTGATCTGTCAGGTAGGGCAGCGTCTTCTGGTAATACTCTTCCCGGAACCAGTAGGAGGGAGACAGAACTCCGATGGTTCCACCGGGTTGCAGGGCAGGGGGTTTGATCATGATGTCACCGTATGGTTTTCAGAATTTGATAGCAAATGCGGTCTTCCAGGTGTTTGTAGGGCTGGGAACTGCCCACGTAGCCGTTCATCATGATGGAGAAGGCCGCGGGATGACCCCGCCGGGAAAAGGCGTATCCGGACAGGGCAGTGGCTCCGGACAGGGTTCCGGTTTTGGCCCGGATGCGGCGGTCGAAGAGGGGATCCTGCATGCGGTGTTCCAGGGTGCCGTCCCAGCCGCCGGTGGGGAGCGCGGCCTGAAATTCGGCCGCCAGGGTGAAATTGCGGTAGGCGTATTGCAACGCCTGCGTCAGTTGCCGGGGACTGGTCAGATTGTAACGACTCATGCCGGATCCGTCCACGATCCGCCAGGCCGTGGTATCGATGCCGACGGAATCATGAAAAAAGACTTTCATGGCGGTGAGTCCTTTTTTCCAGGTTCCCTTGCCGCCGCCGGTTTCATGGCCGATGGTTTTCACCAGTAACTCCGCCGTGAGGTTATCGGAAGTTTTCAACAGGTTGATGATCGATTCCGCCAGGGGCGGGGATACGATGCTGTCCACCGGGACTTCTCCGGCGGAAAGGGAGTCGACCCGCACAACACCGACTCTCACACCGCTGGCTTCCAGGTATTCCCGCAATACCTGTCCGGTGAACAGGGTGGGATTCTCAATGTTGCGATAGACGGTTTCCGGTTCGGCATCGGCCAGGATTTCGCCCGTGGCGACGAAGTGATTCTGGCCGGCGGCCCAGTCCCGGGTGATTTCCCAGGGTTTGAAATCAACCGTATCCGTCACCGTGACGGTGCGGTTTTCAAAGGTGATATAGGTTGTTTCCGGACGGTACCGGATGACCGCCGGGTGATCCGGCTGTCCCGGTTTGACGAAGAAATCGATGCAATTGTCATTCAGGGTCAGGGGGTCCACGGGAGCCGAGTACCACCAGGGTCCTTCATCCCACATCCAGCCGTTCCCCAGCCGGACCGTATCCATCAGGGTGTTATC
>RFIZ01000221.1 GCA_003695105.1 Fidelibacterota bacterium | reverse complement strand
TTCACCGCCTTACAACCCAGCGCCCACGAACAGGCCTATCGACTGGAACAGTGGCGGGCCCTGGATCACGGGATTCCCATCCGCTGCATCGTAACCAACACACCCTATCGCGGCGTGGATACGCCGGAAGATATCGAAGCATTAGGATCCTTTCATGACAGCGACCAAACCGGTTAAATACATCTTTGTTCTGGGCGGCGTCATTTCCGGTCTGGGCAAGGGCATTGCGGCGGCCAGCCTCGGCTACCTCCTCAAAAGTTCCGGCCTGCGGGTGACCATTCTCAAGCTCGATCCCTACCTGAATGTGGATCCGGGTACCATGAATCCGTACCAGCACGGGGAAGTCTTCGTGCTGGACGACGGGTCCGAGACCGATCTGGATCTGGGGCATTACGAACGCTTCATCGACGTGGACATGAGCAAGGACAACAATGCCACCACGGGCCAGATCTACCACACCGTCCTGGAAAAGGAGCGCCAGGGAGATTACCTGGGGGAAACGATCCAGGTGATTCCCCACATCACCGATGAGATCAAGCGGCGGATCCGGCTGGTGAACACCCCCAAACGATACGATGCGGTGATCGTGGAAGTGGGCGGCACCGTCGGTGACATCGAAAGTCTGCCCTTCTTGGAGGCCATTCGCCAGTTTTCGGTGGAAGTGGGATACCACAATGCCATGATCATGCATGTGACCCTCCTGCCCTACGTGAAAGCCAGCGAAGAACTGAAGACCAAACCCACCCAGCATTCCGTCATGAAGCTCCGGGAAATTGGTCTGTTCCCCGACCTGATCCTCTGCCGGACCGATCGGCCGGTCAAGCGGGCGGTCCGGGATAAAATCGCCCTCTTTTGCAATGTACCGCCCTCCCATGTCATTGTGGGCAAAGAAGTGAACAGCATTTATGAAGTCCCCCTGGTGATGGATGAGCAGCGGGTGGGAGCCATCCTGGCCGAGCGTCTGAAACTGACGGCCCTTCCGGACACGACCAGTCTGAAAGCGTTCATCCACCGCTATCGCCATCCGAAACACACGGTCCGTATTGCCATGTGCGGTAAATATACGGAATTGCCGGATGCCTACAAGAGCGTGCTGGAAGCCTTCGTGCATGCGGGGGTGGAAAACGAAGCCCGGGTGGAATTGAAATGGGTGGCGACGGAAGCGCTGAAGACGGAGGCGGAGGTGGAGGAGGTCTTTCAGGATGTCCAGGGAATTTTATTGCTGCCGGGATTTGGTCCCCGGGGAGGAGAAGGAAAAATCCGCTGCGCCCGGTATGCCCGGGAACACCGGATTCCCTATCTGGGCATCTGCCTGGGCCTGCAGTGCGCGGTGATCGAATTTGCCCGGTCCGTCTGTGGCCTGCCCCAGGCCAATTCCACGGAATTCGACCGCCACACGCCCAACCCGGTCATCGATTTGATGGAATCCCAGCGGGCTATCAAGAAAAAGGGCGGAACCATGCGGCTGGGGGCGTACGTGTGCGACATCCGTCCCGGCACGAAGGCCTATGCGGCGTACCGGAAGAAACGGATTTCCGAGCGTCACCGGCACCGCTGGGAAGTGAACAATCGCTACCGGGCCCGGCTGGAAAAGGCGGGTATGGTCATTTCCGGTCTCAATCCGGAGCTGAATCTGGTGGAAATCATTGAATTGAAAGACCACCCCTGGTTTGTGGCCACCCAGTTTCATCCGGAGCTGAAAAGCCGGGTGTCCCGGGCCCATCCTCTGTTTCGGGAATTTGTCCGGGCAGCCGTGTTGACCCGGGCCAAATCCTGAGCGGACCGGCTTCACCCAGTCTTTGACCTGTATCCTGCGGGGTGGGTATTTTCCCCGGTCATGGAAAGCAAAAATCATGCCTGAAGCCTTCCGCGCAGCCGACCTCTTTGGAGACCGGCGTTTTCCGGTGATTGCCGGACCCTGCGTGATCGAAGGACGGGATCACGCCCTCCGAATGGCCGAGGCCCTGGCCCGGATCGCCCGCACCATTGGGCTGGATCTGATCTACAAATCCTCCTATGACAAGGCCAACCGGACCAGCATCCAGGCCTACCGGGGACCCGGACTGGATGCGGGACTGGCGATTTTAGCGGACGTCCGGGATCAGACCGGGCTGCCGGTGCTCACCGATGTCCATTCTCCCGCGGAGGCCCGGTCGGCTGCCCAGGTGGTGGATATCCTGCAAATTCCGGCTTTTCTCTGCCGCCAGACGGATCTGCTGGTGGCCGCGGCCCAGACCGGTAAAGCGGTGAACGTGAAAAAGGGCCAGTTTCTGGCTCCCTACAAGATGCGAAACGTGGTGGATAAGCTGGAAGCTTCCGGCTGCCGGGACATCCTGCTCACCGAACGGGGAACCATGTTCGGTTATCAACAGTTGGTGGTTGACATGACCGCCATTCCCATCATGCAACAGACGGGCTATCCCGTGATTTTCGACGGGACCCACAGTGCCCAGGTTCCGGGTCAGCCGGGGGACGCCACCGGGGGCCAACGCCAGTACATTCCGACCCTGGTCCGGGCGGCCGTGGCCGCCGGCTGCGACGGATTGTTTCTGGAAGTCCATGACCAGGTAAAGCAGGCCCGGTCCGATGCCGCCACCCAGTGGCCCCTGACGGAGCTGGAGTCGCTGTTGCGTTCGGTGCAGGCGCTGCGGGAGGGCCTCCGGTGACTCTGAAGGAGAAAGTGCGAGCGGTCAAACTGGTCATCCTGGATGTGGACGGTGTCATGACGGACGGATCCATTTACCGGGGGGAAGGGAACCTGGAATTGAAACGCTTTCATGTGTCGGACGGGGCCGGCGTGGTCCTGGCCCGGGCGGCGGGGCTGAAACTGGCGGTGGTTTCAGGCCGAAATTCCCCGGCGACCACCAGCCGGATGCAGGAACTGGGCATCACCGATGTGTACAACGGCACCCTGAACAAATTGACGCCTTACGAGGCCCTGAAAGAAAAATTTCAGTTACGGGATGAAGAAATTGCCTATGTGGGCGACGATTTGGTCGATCTGCCGGTGATGGAACGGGTCGGGGTTCCCATTGCGGTGGCCAATGCCTATGATCCCGTGAAACAGATCGCTCTCTATACCACTCGGGCCGCCGGCGGCGAAG
>RFIZ01000220.1 GCA_003695105.1 Fidelibacterota bacterium | reverse complement strand
GGAAAATACCCGTCAGGACGGAACCCGGGTCGTTTTGAAACTCCACGAAGTGCGGATTCCCCTGGGGAAGGGAGAGGACGGGATCCTGGTCATCCACCGGGATATTACCGAACGCAAGCGGATCGAAGAAGATTTACGGCGGCGGGACCGGATCCTTTCGGCGGTGGCGGAAGCAGGCGAAATGCTGTTGTCTGCCACACCCTGGGAAAAGCGGTTCAACCAGGCCCTGGAACACCTGGGCAAGGCGGCCTCCGCTACCCGGGTGGCCATCCTGGAAAATATCCCGGATCCGGAGGGCGGCTGGATGGCCCGGCACCGGGTGCACTGGGCCGCCTCAGGTTTTTCCTTTCAGGAAAAGGCACAACAGACCAGTTTCCGGGAGTTGGGACTGGAGCGGTGGGTGGACATTCTGGGAGCGAAAAAGGTAATTGCCGCCCGGGTCGCCGATTTGCCCCCACAGGAACAGGCTTTTTTCCGCCGCATCCGGTGTCAAAGCGTATTGGCCATTCCCATCTTCACCGGTACGGAATGGTGGGGCACGCTCGATCTGGATGACAGCCGGGAAGAACGGATCTGGACTGAAGCGGAGATCGAATCCCTCACGATCGCTGCGGACCTGATCGGCAGCGCCATCCAGCAGGAACGCCTGACGTCGGCGGTCACCAGACTGGCGGAGGCCGTGACCATCCAGTCCGCAGCGGACTTTTTCCAATCGCTGGTGACGGAATTGTACAACGTTCTCGGTTGCGATTTTGCTTTTGTGGGCGAACTGATCAGTCGGGAGCCGGAACGGGTGCAGACCCTGGCCTTTATCCAGGACGGTACACCGGCAGAGAATTTCACCTATGACTTAAAAGGTACGCCCTGTGAAAATGTCGAGGGGAAGGCCTATCAGCAGTACACCACCCATATCCAGGAACAATTTCCGGACGATACGCTGCTGCAGGAGATGGGGATTGACAGTTATTGCGGCATGCCCCTGTTTTCGGCGGAGGAGCAACCCCTGGGAATTATCGTGGTCATGTCCCGAACCCCCATGCCGAATCCTTCTCTGGTGGAATCGTTGTTGAAAATTTTTGCCGTTCGCGCCGGCGCTGAGCTGGAACGGCGCCGGGCTATGGAGCTGATTACCGAATCGGAGGAAAAATTCCGCCTGGCCTTCCAGACCAGTCCCGACGCCGTCAATATCAATCGCCTGTCGGATGGTCTGTACGTGGAAATCAACGAAGGGTTTACCCAGATCACCGGGTACACCTGGGATGATGTCCGGGGCAAGACGTCGGCCGACATCCAAATCTGGGACAATCCGGAAGATCGTGAACGACTGGTCCGGGCCCTCCGGGACAAGGGCGTGTGCGCCAATCTGGAGGCCAGGTTCCGGTTCAAGGACGGCACCGTGCACACGGGCCTCATGTCGGCCCGGGTGATCCAGATGAACGGAGAGCCCCACATCCTGTCCATTACCCGGGATATCGAAGACCGGTATGTCCAGGAGCAGAAAATCCGGGAGAGTGAGATTCGCTACCGGAAACTGGTGGATCAGACCCCGGTGGCGATCGGGATTCATTCCGGAGGGAAATGGCGGTTCATCAACCAGGAAGGGGCCCGGCTGATGGGCTATGATTCCTATGAAGAGCTGTTGGGAACGCCCGTGCTGAACGTGGTGCATCCGGACAGTCAGAAGGTCGCCCTGGAGCGCATACGCTACATAGCAAAGACCGGGAAGCCGGTGCCGATCGCCGAAGAAAAACTATTGCGGAAAGACGGAACGACAGTCTATACTCTGGTCACATCCAGTCCGATAAGTTACAAAGGCGAACCGTCTTTTCAGGTCACGGCTCTGGACATTACGGCTCTGAAGGAGGCGGAATCGGAAATCCAGATTCTCACGGAAGCCGTCGAGCAGAGCCCGTCCATCGTCATGATCACCGATCTGGACGGTCGGATCGAATATGTCAATCCCCGCTTCCGGGAAGTGACCGGGTATGAAGATGATGAAGTCATCGGGAAAGTCGCCCGGCTGATGCGCAAGAAACATCATACGCCGGAATCCTACCGGGATCTCTGGGAGACCATCACCTCCGGCCGGGCCTGGCAGGGGGAATTCCTGAACAAGAAAAAGGACGGCACTTCCTATTGGGAAAGCGCCACGATTTCGCCGGTGGTGGACGTGGAAAACCAACCCCGGCATTTTTTACTGGCGATCGAAGACATTACCGAAAAGAAAGAAACGCAGCAAAAGCTCTTGGAGAGCGAAGCCAAATTCCGGTCGATCTTTGAAGAATCGCTGGATACGATTTTCCTCAGCACGCCCGAAGCCCGGATTCTGGACATCAACCAGGCCGGCGAAGACCTGTTTGGCTATAGCCGGAAAGAATTGCTCCGGATGAACGCCCGGGATCTCTATGCCAATCCGGAAGACCGGGATGCATTCGTGGACCGCATCCTGGCCCAAGGGTATGTCAAGGACTATCAGGTGGATTTACGCCGCAAGGACGGTACCATCCGCACCTGTTTGCTCACCGTGAAAGCCCTGGAATCGGGCGATCAGGAGAACCGTCAGCTGGCGGGTCTGATTCATGACATAACCGACCGGGAACTGCAGCGCCGTCAGCTGGAGGAAGCCCTGGAAAAGGCTCAGGAAGGAGAACGGGTGAAAACCCTCTTCCTGGCCAACATGTCCCACGAAATCCGGACGCCTCTGAATTCCATCCTGGGCTTCGTGGACGTGCTCCGCCGGAAGGAGATGTTCGAAAACCAGCAGGAGCAAAACGAAGTGATCGACATCATCCAGGCCAGTGGCCAGCGGTTGATGCGGACGGTGCATGAAATCCTGGATATCTCCCAGTTGGAGGCGGGCGCCTTCACCCTCAATCCCGAGCCCCTGAACCTGAACCAATTGATCAAACAGGTCACCAAGGAACATTCCAGCACGATCAAGATGCGGGGGCTGGAATTGATCGTGCTCACGGAAGTGCGCAAACCGATGATCTTCGGAGACATGGAAAGCATATTGAAAGCTCTCTCCAATCTGGTGGACAACGCCATCAAATACACCCCCTCCGGAACCATCCAGATCCGTCTGAAACGGGAACAGGGAAAGTACGCCGTCTACGTGCAGGATTCGGGAATCGGAATCTCAAAGGACTATATGCAGCGGATGTACGAAGCCTTTTCCCAGGAAAGCACGGGATTTACCAAAAAGTATCAGGGGCTGGGCCTGGGATTGTCCATTACCAAGCGATGCCTGGATTTGAATCATGTGCCCATTTCCGTAGAGAGCGAAAAAGAAAAAGGGACCACCTTCCGACTGGAGTTTACCCCCTGGAAGCCGGAAACCAAGCAAAAGAAGCCCCAAACCCGGACGACCGAACTGGAACCGCCTCCCGCCGAAGTATACGGGGACGTGCTGGTAGTGGAAGACGATCCTTCCTCCCAGATGTTGATGGAATATTTTCTGAAATCTCGCTACGACCTATCCTATGCCGTCAGCGTCCGGGAAGCCCTGGAGATTTTGCAGGAAAAACAACCGCTGATCGTGTTACTGGATGTATCCCTGGCCGGTGACGAAGACGGACTGGATCTGGTCCGAACCATGCGATCATCGGACCAATGGAAATCGATTCCGGTGATCGCCCTGACGGCCCACGCCTTTGTCACCGATCGGGACCGCTGTCTGGCCGCCGGATGTAATGACTACTTATCCAAGCCGGTGCGTCAGTCCCAACTGTTGGAGCGAATTCAGGAATTGACCCGGACATCCGGTTGATCCGTCTCCGGAGCTCCGGGAACAGGCCCAAGGAGTTGCTGCATGGAATTGCCCTTTCGGAACTTGCACCTGATCTGGAATCCCGCCGCCGGAGGCCATCGCGGCGAAGAACGCTGGCTGACACTAAAAACGGAGCTGGACCGGCGAGGCATTCCCTACGTGGTGCAACAAACAGAGGAACCCGGGCATGCCACCCGGATCGTCAGGGAGTGGCTGGAAAAAGAGGAAGTGGACCGGTTGGGCATCGTGGGGGGAGACGGCACATTCAATGAGGCGGTCAACGGGGCTTTCCGGGACGGCAAGAATCTCCAGCCGGACTGTCGCTGGATGTACCTGGCGGCCGGCAGCAGTTGTGATTTCGAAAAGAAATTTTCCACCGGCCATTCCTCGATGGAGAAGATTCTGGGAACGGAAGAGCGCTCCATCGATATCGGAGCCATTGCCCAGGAATCGGCCGGATCCGCTCCGGATACCACGTATTTCGTCAACAATTCCAGCATTGGTGTGATCAGCCTGGCGAACGACAAATTCAACGCCATGACCACAGGCTGGACCCTCTGGGTAAAACGCATTTCCGTGGACCTGGCGGCCATTCTGGCCGGACTGCAGGCCATTGGAGAGACCACCCCTTCGCCGGTGGTCCTGACTCTGGACGGTGACCGTATCGAAGTACCGGAATTCTCCAACCTGACCATCTACAAAACCCGCTACTTTGGCGGGGGCATGGCCTACAACCGGGGACCGGAGCCGGCGGACGGACGTTTCGGGGTGGCCTGGATCGAAGCCGCGTCCCGCTGGAAGTTGACCCGGCTTATTCCCACCCTTTACACCGGCACCGTCCTGGAGCGGGAGGAAGCTCATTACCGGGAAGGGCGGACGATTGAGGTGAACACTCCGGCTCCCATGGTGATCGAAGCCGACGGACAGGTGGTGGGCACCACTCCGGCGCATTATTCCCTGCTCCCGAAGGCCCTGAAAGTGATCATCTGATGGCGGAAGATCTGCAATCCTACTGCGCCCCCGGAACAACCGTTACGGTCCGGGAGGTGTCACCCGGACCGGAGGTCACCCTCAGATGTCATGATTTTGTTCCGGAGCGACCGCTTCCGGAGCCGGTGTTTTTCATCCCCGGCTGGATTTCCCGCATGGCCGGGTGGAAAATTGTCCTGCGGGACATGACCCGGACCCGACGGGTCCTGTATCTGGAGACCCGGGAAAAGAATTCCGCCCGGGTGCCGGACCGGTTTTCCTTCGGCGCCACGGCCCTGGCGACCGATCTGGTCCGGGCGGCGGAAGCCCTGGAACTGGATCCGCCACACACCATCTGGTTCGGCAGTTCCCTGGGCGCCACGGCCATTTTGGAGGCGATGCAGTTCCTGCCCCGGAAACCCAGGGCTCTGGTGCTGGTGGGACCCAATGCCGAATTTCGCATTCCCTGGTGGGGTCGGGGGATCATTGCCGTGTTTCCGGTTCCGCTGTGGCGACTGTTCAAACCCTTCGTGAAATGGTACTTGCGAACCTTTCGGCTGGATGTGGAAAAAGACCGGGCCCAGTACGAAAAATATTGCGCCGCTCTGGATGAAGCCAATCCCCTGCGCCTGAAAAAAGGCGCCCGGGAACTGGCGCATTACACGGTCTGGGATCGCCTGCCCCAGATCGATATACCGGTATTGATCTTCGGTGGATCCCACGATGTCCTCCACGAACCGGCCAACCTGGTAAAAATGACTGAAAGGCTGCCCCGGGCCGTGTACCGGGACCTGGAAACCAATACCAACACGCACAGCGAAATCATGGTCCGGGAAATGGAACAATTTTTAGCCGATCTGGAAAAATGACGTCCTGCTGACACCGCAATCGAATCCGGTGTAGTATATTCCAGCATCAATCAGGAGATGCTGAATGCAAAAACCCTATGCCCTGATCTCCTGGGACGAGCTGCCGGATCGCACTCCAGTGCACCGACGGGTAGGAGCGGTGGACCTGGTCCTTGTCCGGGAAAAGAATCAGGTACATGTCCTGTATGGTCGTTGCCTCCATCGCGGGGCCCTTCTGGGCGATGGTACCGTGGTAGGGAAAAATCTGGTTTGCGGTCTCCATCACTGGGATTATCGACTGGATAGTGGCGTCAGTGAATACAATAACGCCGAATGTCTGGCAACGTTCTCCGCCAAAGTGGAGGACGGACACATCTGGGTGGATGCGGCGGAAATAGAAGCCTGGAGTCGGGATCATCCCCAGCCCTGGCGGGAGGAGGAGTATCAGGGACTCTACCAGGATCCCCACGGTACCCAGGAAGAGCCCCACGTAGGATTGATCCGAGAACTGGCGGGATACGGTCTGAGCCGGACTGGCCACCACGGCCCCACGGCCGCCATGGGCGTACCCCGGGATCAGGTACCCACCTGGGATGATATTCAGTTAGTTGTGGGACAGTTGCATCGGTTTCCCCGGTTGGACGAAGAGGAGGTGGAGACAGGATTAACGGTGGGACCGGCGGCCAAAAAACCTCTGCACTTGGAGATCCCGCTGTTGGTGTCCGATATGAGTTTCGGTGCTCTTTCAGAAGAAGCCAAGGTGGCTCTGGCCCGTGGAGCGGAGCGGGCCGGAACCGGCATTTGTTCCGGTGAAGGCGGCCTGTTACCGGAAGAAAAAGCAGAAAATTCACGCTATTTCTATGAGTTGGCTTCGGGACGCTTTGGTTGGAGTTGGGATAAACTGGATGGGGTACAGGCATTTCATTTCAAAGGGGGTCAGGGGGCCAAGACCGGGACCGGTGGACATCTTCCCGGCGAAAAAGTGCGAGGAAAAATTGCCCGGGTACGGGGATTGCCAGAGGGAGAACCGGCGATATCACCGGCCCGATTCCCTGACTGGGATTCGCTGGATGATTATCGGCGATTTATTCGGGAAGTGCGGGAGTACACCGGTGGCATTCCGGTTGGATTTAAATTATCGGCGCAACAGGTCGAAAAAGATTTGGCTGCTGCATTGGATCTGGGAGTGGATTACATTATTTTGGATGGTCGCGGCGGCGGTACGGGAGCCGCACCCTTGATCTTCCGAGATCACATTTCGGTGCCCACCATTCCTGCGCTGGCCCGGGCCCGGCGATTCCTTGACCGGGAAGGAGCCCATCAGGTCACGTTGATAATCACCGGCGGCTTGAGGACTCCGGCGGATTTTGTCAAAGCCCTGGCTCTGGGCGCCGACGGAATTGCTGTTTCCAATGCCGCTCTCCAGGCGATCGGTTGCATCGGGATGCGCGCCTGCCATACCAATAACTGTCCGGTGGGAATTGCCACGCAAAAAGAACATTTGCGTGCCCGGCTTCCGGTGGCTGAGGCAGCCCGGCGCTTGGACCGTTTTTTCCGCGCCGCTGTGGAATTGATGAAAATACTGGCGCGGGCCTGTGGGTATCATGCACTCAATCAATTTCAAGTGGAGGACCTCACGACCTTCAAATATAATCTGTCCCTGCTGGCAGGAATTCCCTTTGGTGGTGTCGGATTTTCTCCGGAAAGGAGTTCATTATGAGTACTTTGGTTCCCTGGAAACCGGTGCAAAAAATCGATCCGGTGCGTCTGGTGCAAGTCCGGAAGCAGACCCATTGGGCGACCCAGATCGTATCCGCCGTGGCCGACGCCTGTCTGGATCATCAGACCGACGACAGCCATACCAATCTGGGCTGGCGGGCGGACCTGGAGGCTCTGGTCGGGCGTAAGATGCCCCAGGGATATCAGCTGGGGTTGAGAATCCCCTCCCTGAACATCATTTTACTGGATTCCTTCGGGAAAGAAATCGCCGCCCTGCCCCTGTCCGGAAAAACGATCGAGGAAGCCTTTCACTGGATCCGGGGCACCGTGGAACGGCTGCTGCAGCAGAAAATGGAGAAAACACCGGCGGTGAGGGAGTACGAACTGCCGGATCATCCCGTGGGAACCGGAGCTCCTTTTGACCGCTCCGATCCGGAGGCGCTCCAGCAACTGGCCAATTGGTTTCACAACGGTTTTTCCCTGTTGAATGCACTGGTGGAGTGGGAGGAGGATACGACGGAAGTCCGTTGCTGGCCCCATCATTTCGATATCGGGGTGCTGCTCTCCATGGGAGTTCCCTATGACTTCTCTACGTCCATTGGTATGGGGCTGTCGCCCGGCGACGGGACTTACGAAGAGCCGTATTGGTATGTGAATCCCTATCCCCGGCCCCAGCCGGAACCGAAACAAAAACTTCCTTCCGGCGGATTCTGGCACCGGGAAGGCTGGTTCGGCGCCGTGTTGCGGGGCTCAAAGATTTGGAACCGGTCCGATCAGGAAGAACGGGTGCGGGCCTTTCTGTCCCGGGCGCTCGAAATCGAAAAAGCGCTGTACTGATTTCGCCGCCTTGCCACGCTCCCGGTTTTCCCCGCTGCCATCGGTCCCATCATCGGTAGGGTGACGGGTACGATATTCTGGTACCCTATCCGTCATGCTGAGCAAACCGTCCGCCCACCGGCGGACCGAAGCATGATCGAAAACTGATTTTCCCAATCTCCCCGATTCCGGAGAAATTCCCGGAAGCGGAAAGGGGAGCGAACCCGATGGGAATAAAAAATCGCTCCCGGCGGGAGCCCGGGAGCGGAGAGACGATTGAATCCGGGTTTGGTTTACAGTTTGTT
>RFIZ01000023.1 GCA_003695105.1 Fidelibacterota bacterium | reverse complement strand
GTGGGGATCGGGATCATTGCCCTCACGGGAGTCGTGGTCTATCTGGTCACGGGTCTGGTCAAGTGGGAAGATTTGAATCACCACGTCAACTGGGGGGTCATTGTTCTCTTCGGTGCCACCATATCCCTGGGGACCCAGATCAAAGTCACGGGCACGGCGGACTGGCTATCCGGGCTGGTTTTGCGCCAACTGGTGGGCGCCACTGCCGGACTGGACTGGATCCTGGATGGGATCAATATCGGTTTGACCACCCTCATGGCCAACATGGTGAACAGTTCCTCTACGGTGGCCGTCCTGGGACCGGTGGTCCTCAATTTTCCCGGCGATCCTCTTCACTCCGGACTGTTGAATGCTATTGCCAGTGCCTTCGGGTATTTCACCGCGGTCGCCGCACCGGCCTGCACCATCGTCTATTCCAGCGGTTTGTTGCGATCCGGCGATTTCGTGAAAGTGGGCTGGAAGATGGGACTCTTATCCATGGGGATCACCCTGATCTACGCCAATCTGTACTGGACCTGGATTGGGTAATCAAATGAGGAAGACAACATGAAATTTCTGATCGCGATCGGTAGCAAAGAATTTTCTGAACCCACCCTCCGTATCGGCACCCAGATTGCCCGGGCCTTTCAGGCAGAAATCACCATTTTATATGTCGGTGAACCCGTTAGCTCATTTGCCGCCCACGAAGTACATCTGGCCCAGGAAAACCTGAAAAAATGGAATTTCGATCACCCCGGTGTGGAGGTATTGGAATGGGCTTTCAATTTTTTGGCGGAGCATGGGTATATCACTCCCAAGACGATCAAGGCGGGGTTTCAGGGAAACCGGCTCGTGGCCTCCGGTCCCCGCCGCTATCAGGTGGAACTGGCGGGAACCTATTGCGAAGAGGTCAAACTGATTCTGCGCCAGGGAGACATCATTCCCGAACTACGGGACGAGGTCCAGCGCAGTTTTATCGATGTCACCATCATCGGCGGCAGTCAGAAACGGCGGATGGCCCATGATCTGGTGCAGTACCTGGACAGTTCGATTTTTGTGGTCAATACCTATGATCCGGAAAAAAAGTACCGCATCCTGCTTCCGGTGGATGATTCCCGGGGAACGCGAAAAGCCATCAACTTCGGGATTCGCGTCGCCCGGGCATATGGACTGGCGGTGGATACTCTCACCGTATCCAAACGGGAAAGTTTCGGTCCGGGCTATCGCGGCGCCGCCCGTCGGGCAACCAAATTCCTCAACCGGGCCGGCGTCGCCAACCAGGCCCATTTCATCGTCGGAGATCCGGTGGAAGAAATCTCGAAATTCGGTTGCCGGGAGCATATCATCGTCATGGGCGTGTCCCATAAACACCCCCTGAAAAAGTTTTTCACCGGCTCCAAACCGCTGAAACTGATGGAGGTGTGTTCCGCCCCCATTCTGATCGTAAAGTAACCCTTTTCCCCACCGGTGTGATATCCCTCACAGGAACCGACCCGGGGGCAGGGTAGCTTCGCCCCTTCATTTTTTAGGTAATCAAAGGAAACATATGCGTCAACGATCTTTTGCCCTCCTGACAGGAATAGCTGTATTCTTTGCCGGCTGTTCGCTCGACACGTCCCGGTCCCCGGTACCTCCATCCTGGGAGACCACCCTTGAACTTCCGCTGTACTCCGGAGCCGTGGGGTTTAAGGATTTTTTACAGGATTCCCTGATTTCCACCCAGCCCATGGGTCTGTCCGGCGATTCCATCTTTGCATTTCACGACGAAATCACCATTGATCGGGTGGAAGTGGGGGATCAATTATCCATTGACGATATCCATCGTTCCTTTTCCCAGTCGGTCGACGATGTGACCGTCGATAACAGTCATATCCAGGAGGCGGTGACCTTTGACGAGGTCGGTGTGGATCCCATCGCCACTAGCATCACGTCCCAGTTGGGAACCATCCAATTGAACAATATCGATCCTCAACCGACGGACCCCTTTTTATTGAACCAGATTTATCCGGATATCAACAACATCCCGGATGGGACCACCACTTCGATTCCGGCTTTCACCATGCAACCTTTGGTCAATCCCTTCACCTTTGACGATTTCGATTCGGCGACCTTCTCCGGCGGACTGCTGGAGATCACCTTGGTCAACCAGATGGTGATTACCCTGGGATCCCCCATTACGATTGATTTGCTGGAGTTGTCCGGTGTCGACACCCTGGCGATTCCCGGTGCGACGGTGACCTTTCCCACGGTGATTGTACCGGGAGATTCCGCCACCGGAACGCTGGACCTGACCGGGATGACTCTCCCGGGACAAATTCTGGTACGGGTATCGGGGTCTTCAGCCGGTACGGAAGGGAATGTGATCTTGATCGATCAGAGCGCCAAATCTTCCTCCTTTGTGACCCGCATCGGGGCCAGGAATTTAGAGGTGACATCCGCCACGGCACGGATCCCGGAGCAAGTCATTGCGGATACCAGTTTCATTGCCATGGCGGAGGATTCCAACAAAGTGGAAGACGCTCAAATCCACAACGGGGAACTGGTATTGGGGATCAACAATCAGATGGGAATCGACGCCATCCTGAGTTTGACCATACCCAGCCTCCAGGATCCCGCCGGCGCCCCGTTCACCATCGCCAACCTGTCCCTGACCGCCCACAATCAGCAGCAACAGACCTATCCCCTGAGCGGATACCATATGGTCATGAGCCTGGATTCCCAGCGGGTGAATTATTCCTATGAAATTCAAACCGTGTCCACGGATCCCAACAAAGTACTGGTGACCAGTCAGGACAGTGTGGTGCTGGACTTACAACTCCAGGGAGCGGGTTCCGGTGCCCCCATCACCTTCGCGACGATCACGGGTCTGATTCAGCCCCAACATCAATCCTTCTCCGGCGCCCTGGACATGAATTCCGATTCGGAACTGCTGTCGGCTCACCTGTCGTCCGGGTCGCTGGCAATTCAGATAACCAATCCTCTCAACGAAACGGTCTCGGGAGCTCCGCTTTTGACGGTTGTCCTGAAAGAATTGTTTACCCCTACGGGAGACACCCTCCGTATCGGTCCGGATCAGGTCATCCAACCGGGTCTGAACCAGATCGACATTGACCTCACCGATCATGAATTACGTTTGCCCCGCAATGATCAGACCCTCCATTATGCGGCCCAGGTCCGGACTCTGTATGGCGAGGTGGGTACCTATAATTTACTGGATACGCTCCGGGTGGACATCGATGTGCGGGATCTGACCTTCAGTGAGGTGACGGGGTATTTCACCCAGGATGCCATCGTGGATTCCAATTCCATCGCCCTGGATAATCCCACCAAGGTCCAGGAGGCGGAACTCCAGAGCGGAGTGATGAGTCTCACCGTGGAGAATCATTTGGGTCTGGTGGCGGAAGTCCATTTCACGGTGGATGAATTTCAGAAAAACGGCAGCCGGCTGGATACCAGTTTTGCCCTGAGTGCCGATCCCAACCCTCAGGGAATTGCACTGCCATTACCCGGTTATGTACTGAACATGCCCCTGGATTCCCAGTACGTTCATTATGTGTCCCGCGTGTCCATCCCTTCGGACCAGGAAATGACTCTAACGTTTGGGGATTCGTTGAATATTTCCGTGGATATCACGGATTTGTCCTTCCGCTCCGTCACCGGTTTGATCGATCCTGTCCAGGTGGATATCGATACCATCCGGCAATCCATCACCGCTTTCCCGGACGAGTTGCAGGGGATCGAATTCAATACGGTCAATCTCGTATTTCAATTCGAGTCCAATATCGGTCTGCCCGTGTATCTGACCCTGAATTTGTTGGCGGAAAATGAGGCCGGAGACACGGCCTCCGCCCGGATTGAGAACTGGAATATCATTGACAATCCCGTAGTGGAGGTGCCGCATGCGGAACGGTTGATCAATTTGCGTCCGGACCAGATCACGGCCGTGGGTTCCGCTACCGTTGGCGATCCAACGGCGCTGGGAACCGTCGCGACGGATCAGTACCTGGACGGCCTCCTTACCATTGACATTCCTCTGGAACTGATTCTGACCGGGGATTCGCGCATCGAAGCTCCCGCGAACCAGGTGGATACGGGACTGCCGTCGGAACTGCAACGGGCGGTGCTGTATACTCAGATTAACAATCCCTTTGATTTCGGCACCCAGGTGGAAATCCTGGTTTCCCAGGACACACTGAATTTTGGAACCGGCGGATCCGCGCCTCCGGATACACTGTTCACTCTGGATCTGATTCCCAATGCCGACCAGCTGGATTCGCTGGTACTGGGTCAGGACCAGATCAATCTGTTGTCGGATTCGACGTACATCAAACCCATTGTGTATCTCCTGGGCAATACCGATGCGAACGGGAATCCTCTGCCTTCCCATTTTCTGTCTACCGACTCACTGAAGATCGAGCTCTATGGCAGTGTCCGGGTATTGGTGGATACCAATCAGGAGGGCCAATAACATGAAAAACTGGACCACTATTTTGACCACCTTCTTGGGTCTGAGTCTCTCCCTGACGGCCCAACCTTCCCTGCAACCCAAAGCCGTAAGTACGGCCGGTACGGCGGCCGATATAACCCTGGGTCCGGAAGTGTTGGGTTGGAATCCGGCCCGGCTGGCCGCTCTCAACCAACCCCGCTTCGCCCTGAGTTTCGGTCTGCTGCCTCTGGTGCCCTTTCCCCGGACCATTCTGGACAATTCCACTCTGGATGCCCATTGGCTGAACGATAATCTCTATCGCGGCTACTTTTCCCCTGAAGATATCCAAACCGTCCTGGCCGGTTTCCCCGAAAGCGGATGGGAAGGAGGATCCCGGATTCAACTGGATCTGTTGGGAATCTCGGCCGGATCTTTCGCTCTGGCGATCCGACCGGAACTGGATGTCCGGGTCAATGTGCCCAAAGATTTGTTTCGGCTGGTGTTTCAGGGGCTCCGGTTTGAGGACCCCATTCATCTCTTCGACGTCAATGTGGCCGCTCAGGGGGTGATACCGGTGAGTATCGGCTACGGCATGCCGTTGCCCGTGGAGCTTCCCGTGCCCTTTGTCGACCGGGTCCGCGTGGGTGCGGCGGTCAAACCCCTGATTGGATTGTTTGATGCGAGGACAGTAACCTCGGAAGGCTATATCACCTCCCTGCCCGACAAGATTCAGGCCGACGGCACCCTGGAAGCCCAGTACGCGCTGGGCGGGTTCGGCCTGGCCCTGGATGCTGGCGCAGAGGCCCGGGTGCTGGATCGAATTCAGGTCGGCCTGTCGTTGAACAACCTGTTTGGAACCATCTCCTGGGGGTCCGGCGAGGCCCGGGTGATCCGGGAAAAAGTTTCCGGGGATTTGTTAAACACCCAGTTTGAAGATTTGCAGGATGATTCCCTGCGGACAGATATTTTGAATTCTCTGATCCAGGAGGATACCAGCTACGCTTCTTCCGGATATACGACGGATTATCCCGCCTATCTCAACCTGTCCGGTCGTGTCGATGATCTCCTGCCCGGCCTCACCCTGATGATGAATATCCGCCAGTATTTCCAGGATACGGACTATTCCACCACCACTCCCCGCCTGTCCCTGGCCGCCCAGTACCAGCCCCTTTCCTGGTTGAGTCTGCGGGGCGGTGTGTCCCTGGGAGGGATGGAATCCTTCCAATGGGGGACGGGACTGGGCCTGGAATTCAGCCATTACCAGTTTGAGTTCGGTTTTTCCCAGAACCGCGGACTGTTCAATTCGGCGAAAGGCTTTACCCTGTCTCTGGGTCAAAACCTTCTCTTTTAAGTCTCAGCGGGAAGGATCGACTTCCCGATTCCGTTTCATCTGGCTGACGTTCGCTCGAGGGTATCCCTTGCAATGGGGAAAATCGAGGGGATAAATTTCCATTTACGAATTTTGCCAAATGAGTCGGAAGCCCTATTACACCACGAATATCGCCGTATCCAACTGGTACAGTGAACCGGATTACAAGGCCGCGGTCATCACCCAGTCTCTCCTGGGAGAAACGGCCACCGTTCTGGAGGAGCGGGGCAACTGGTTCTATTGCGAGGGGCAGGATCATTATTGCGGCTGGGTGCCCCGGTCCCACGGCGCACTCCGGGACCACCCCTGGAAAAGCGATTTTATGGTGGATCAGCCGGAGGGCAATATCCTCTCTCCCGTAGACGGACACATTTTACGGCGGGTAGTTTGGGGCAGCCGTCTACAGGAAGAACCGGACTCACCGACGGTGATTCTTCCGGACGATCAGGAAGGCAGCTATACCGGCTCCCGGGAGCGCTCGCGTCTGTCCTGTACCCGGAACCATCTGGTCGCCACGGCCGGCCTTTTCTTGGGTGTGCCCTATGTCTGGGGCGGGCGCAGTATCTGGGGTATGGACTGTTCCGGCCTGACCCAGACCGTTTTCTCCCGCTGTGGTGTGGAGTTGCCGCGGGATGCCCGTCTGCAATTCCCCTTGGTGGAACCTTACCGAATCGCTCCCCAACAGGCGCAACCGGGCGATCTGTATTTTTTCGCCACCGGAGAGTCCATCACTCATGTAGGGATCGCCGCCGGGGACGGTTTGATCATTCACGCCCGGGACTACGTCAAGCGGGAACGCCTGGTGGACAATGATTCCCTGAAAAAAACGCTGGTGGGGTGTTACTCCGTGGAGTCCTGGATCGAAAGGGAATCTCCCGCATGAACGAAGTCGTTCTCGTCCTGAACAAGAATTATACACCGCTATCCATTTGCACCGTCCGGCGCGCCATTTGTCTGCTGGTGATGGACAAGGTGGAGGTGTTGATCAACTACCAGCGAACCATTCGCTCACCCTCAGTGGAGTTGCCCGTACCCAGCGTGGTCAAATTGAAAAACTATGTGCGGTTCAATCGCCTGAATGTGGCCCTGACCCGAAAAAATATTCTCACCCGGGATAAATACACCTGCCAGTACTGCGGAACCAAACGGGCTCCGCTGACGGTGGACCACATCCTGCCCCGGGAACGGGGGGGAGCAGACAATTGGGAAAACCTGGTCACCGCCTGTTCCCATTGCAACTCCAAAAAGGGAAACCGGACCCCGGAAGAAGCGGGCATGCATCTGTTAAAAGCCCCCATTCGCCCCACCCGGATTCATTTTTTCCAACAGTTCATTCACGAAGACCGGCAGGACTGGAAACCCTTCCTCTTCATGGAATCATTGTAAAAGGATTCTACCCCCATGAAACAACGTATTTTGAGCGGGATTCAACCTTCGGGACAGTTGCACCTGGGGAATTATTTCGGCATGATGTCCCGCATGATTCGGTATCAGGAAGAAAATGATCTATTTTGTTTCATCGTAAATTACCATGCGCTGACCACCGTCCAGGAACGGGACCGGTTGCGACGCAATACTATCGAGGCCGCCTGTGATTTCCTGGCCCTGGGACTGGATCCCAGCCGGGCCACCTTTTGGGTTCAGGGGGATGTTCCCCAGGTCACGGAACTCACCTGGATTTTGTCCAATGTGACCAGCCTGGGCCTGCTGGAGCGGGCCACGTCCTACAAGGACAAGATCGCCAAAGGGATCACTCCCAACGTAGGGCTGTTTTCCTATCCCATCCTGATGGCCGCTGACATTTTGTGCTTTGGCGCCCACCGGGTGCCGGTGGGGAAAGATCAGAAGCAGCATCTGGAGATCACCCGGGATATCGCCCTCCGGTTCAATCACATTTTTGGCGACACCCTGGTCGTGCCGGAGCCCGACATCGACCAGCAGACCCAGTTGGTTCCCGGGATTGACGGACAAAAAATGAGCAAATCCTATCACAACACGATTCCCATTTTTATCGATGACAAAGAATTGAAAAAACGGGTATTCTCCATCGTCACCGATTCTACCCCAATCGAGGAACCCAAAGACAAAAATACACCTCTGTTCCATATCTACTCCCTCTTTCTAACCGATACGGAACGCCAGGAACTGGCCCGCCGTTTTGACACACCGGGTTTGCGATATGGCGATGTAAAAAAAGAATTGTATGAACGCATCCGGGCCTTTATTACCCCCTACCGGGAGAAACGGGAGGAGTACCTGCGACATGAAGATGATGTCCGGGACATCCTGGCCGAGGGCGCCCGGAAGGCCCGGGAAGTGGCTCAACAATATCTGGATCGGGTGAGGACCGTTACGGGACTGAATTACTGACCATGTATCACGTTCACCTGGAAAAATTTGAAGGTCCCCTGGATCTCCTGTTGTATTTCATTCGACGGGATGAGATCGATATTTACGACATTCCCATTGCCCGGATTACGGCCGATTACCTGCAGGCGCTGGAAGACATGAAACGCTTCAACATTCGCGTGGCCGGTGAATTCGTGGAAATGGCTGCCACCCTGATCAGGATCAAAGCCCAGATGTTGCTGCCCCGACCGTCCCTGACAGAGGAAACTCCGGAAGATCCCCGCTCTCAACTGGTGCAGCAGTTACTGGAGTATCAGCAATTCAAGCACGTGGCCCGGGAGCTGGAACGGTTAGCGGCGGAACAAGGGCGCTTTTTCCCCCGCGGCAAGGAGCAGGATCCCCCCGGAGGAGAGGAGGACCCGGAAGTGTATTTCCGCCAGGTGGATATCTATGATATTGCCCGGTACTTCCGGAAGGCCATCCAAAATCGCCCCATGATCCGGACTTACGACCTTCAACGGGAACCGGTGGACCTGGAAGATCAAAAAGCCTTTTTGCTGGCACAGTTCGACCAGACCGGGCGGTGTTCGTTCACTGCCTTGTTGTCCCGGTTGGAAACCCGAACCGAGGTCGTCGTGACTTTCATGGCTCTATTGGAGTTGATGCGCCAGTCACTGGTGATGTGTGTCCAGGAATCGTTGTTCGGTGAAATCATGTTGTATCAGACATCCAGACATCAGGCCTGAAATGGAACCGACCGACGCCAAACGTATCATTGAGGCACTGTTATTCGCCACACCGGATCCATTGACCCAACAGCAGGTGAATCTGGTCTTTGAAAGCGATCCACCCAATTTACATGACATAGTGGAGCTCCTTCGGGAGGAATATGAAGCAGAAGAGCGTCCTCTGTTGATCCGCGAGATCGCCGGCGGGTATCAGCTATTGACCCATCCGGCCTATGAACCCTGGGTCAGGCGGTTGTTGAACAAGTCCGGGAAATTGCTGCTGTCTGCGGCAGCCCTGGAAACGCTCTCGATCATCGCCTATAAACAGCCTATCAGCCGGGTGGAGATCGAATCCATCCGGGGCGTGGATTGCAGCGGTGTATTGAAAAACCTGTTGAGCAAAAAATTGATCCGGATCAAAGGCCGGGCCAGCGGGCCGGGTCGGCCCCTGTTGTACGGAACCACCGATAAATTCCTGGAAGCCTTCGGCCTGGGAAAACTGTCGGACATGCCCCGGCTGACGGAAATCCAGGAACTGGAGGAGAGCGATTTCAATCCGGATCAGGTCAATGTATTCTACCATGGGGAGACGGCACCGGCATCCGAACCGGACACTCCCGATGCACCGGAATAACCGGTACCTGCATGCGGTTGAATAAATATCTGGCCCGTTGTGGTGTGGCTTCCCGCCGCGAAGCCGATCGATTGATCCAGTCTGCCACCACGGCTGTCAACGGTGAAATCGTCCTCAATCCGGCCTATGATGTTCAGCCCGGGGACGTCGTGCGCTATGATGGACGGGTGGTCACTCCCGTGCAGGAAGATGTATTTCTCATGCTCCATAAACCCAAAGGCGTTCTGACCACTGCCTCCGATCCTCAGGGTCGACCGACCGTTCTGGACCTGGTTGGCAGAAAAGAGCGCCTGTTTCCGGTTGGCCGGCTGGATCGGGACACGACGGGCTTGATTCTGCTGACCAACCGCGGCGATCTGGCCAACCGCCTGCTTCACCCCCGGTACCGGGTGGTACGTCGGTACGAAGCCGTCATCGAAGGTCGCCTGACACCGGAACAAATCCAAAAAGTGAAACGGGGAATCTATATTGGGGAAGGCGAGTTTGGCCGTGCACAGGTCTTGCGGCAACGCACCGAGAAAAAACGGACCACCGTCCTGTTGGAGTTACGGGAAGGGAAGAAACGGGAAATTCGTCGTTTGTTTCATTATCTGCAGATCCGACTGTTCGAATTGAAGCGGATCCAGTTCGGTCCCCTCCGGCTGGATCCCCGGCTACGCCCCGGCCACTTTCGTCCCCTCACTCCGGAGGAGACCGCACAGCTGTTGGAATGGCTGCGCCGCTCCGTCCGATCTTCGTCCTGATTCCGACGATCATTGTG
>RFIZ01000022.1 GCA_003695105.1 Fidelibacterota bacterium | reverse complement strand
GGGCCAGTCCCTCCACTACGGTGGTCTTTCCGGTCCCCGGTTCTCCAATCAGGACGGGATTGTTTTTGGTTCGCCGGGTCAGGATTTGAATGATACGCCGGATTTCGGCTTCCCGGCCGATGACGGGATCGATTTTTCCCTGCCGGGCCAGTTCCGTCAAATCAACGGCATATTTTTTCAGGGGGTCCACCCCTGCTTCCGGGTTGAATGGTTGTTGTGCGTTCATCGTTGCCTCCTTTTGCTTCTCCCACCTGCAGAGAGCGTACCAACCGCGGCGACTCCCCGCCCTGACAGCTCCGGTCGTCAAACTGACACAGTTCTCCGTTCAATTGGCATTCGGATCGTCATCCTGACAGGAGCCGGAAAAATTTCCCCAGCTTTCCCTTGAAGCACATCCCGGGATCATCCCATTTTCCGGTGATTTTTTCAACCCAACATGAGTAAGATGATAAACACCCGACTTCGAATCCTGCCCTGGCTCATTCTCACGGTCTGTCTCTCTCTGCTGACGGCCAAACCCAAAACCCTGAAACGAGCGGAAATACCCGATCAATACAAATGGAACCTCAGCGACATCTATGCGGACTGGGACGCCTGGCAACAGGACTATGAACGCCTCCAACAACTGATGAACGACTACGCCGCGCTGAAGGGAACCCTGTCCTCCGGACCGGAGGCCCTGGTAACCGCCTACCAACTGAGTGATGAACTGGGCATGCTGGCGGACAAAGTCTACAGTTACGCTTCCCTGAACCGGGACGTTGACAGTCGTAATAACGATGTGTCCGCCAAACTGCAACAGGTGCAAATCCTGTTCTCCCAGTTCGGTACGGCCACCGCCTGGTTTGACCCGGAGCTGCTCCAGATCCCCTGGGACACCCTGAGTCGCTGGCTGGAGGAAACACCGGCGCTGGCGCCCTACCGCTTTTCCATCGAAAATCTCCACCGGCAGCAGAGTCACGTACTGGACGAAGAGGGAGAACGGCTGTTATCCTATTTCAGCCGTTTCAATTCCACACCCCGCTCCATCCATTCGGAATTGTCCACCTCCGACATTCAATTCCCGGATGTGGTGTTGTCCACCGGGGATTCGGTCACGGTGACGCCGGGACAGTACCGGCTCATCCTCAATACCAACCGGAATCAGGCCGATCGCCGTCTGGCCTTCGAATCCCGGAACGGCGTTTACAACGCCACCATCAACACCTACGCCGCCATCTACAATGGCATCTGCCAGCGGGATTGGGCGCTGGCCCAGGCGCGCAACTATGCTTCTACCCTGGAGGCCGCCCTGGATGACGACAACGTGCCGGTAGACGTCTACCTGAACCTGATCCACGAAGTGCGCAAAGGGACCGAACCGTTGCAAAAATATCACCGCCTGCGGAAACAGGCACTGGGTCTGGACGAATACCATCTGTACGACAGCAGTATTCCCGTGGTGGATTTCAACAAAACCTATGAATACGACGATGTGGCCGCCATCATCGAAAAGGGCGTCTCCATCCTGGGCAAGGATTACGGGAAAAAACTGGATCAGGCCTTTCACGGCGGCTGGGTGGACGTGTACGAAAACGAAGGCAAACGCGGCGGGGCCTACTCCTCCGGCGTCTACGGCGTCCATCCCTACATGCTGCTGAATTACAGCGATACCATGGATGACATGTTCACCGTGGCCCACGAAATGGGACACAGCATGCACACCATGTACGCCAACGAGACCCAGCCCTTCGCCACCTCTCAATACACGATCTTCGTGGCGGAAGTCGCTTCCACGCTGAATGAAGCCCTCCTGCTGGATTACCTCATGGAACACACACGGGATACCAAAGAACGGATCGCCCTGTTGTCCCACGCCATCGACAATATCGCCGGCACTTTCTACACCCAGGTCATGTTTGCCGATTTCGAATTACAGGCCCATCAACTGGCGGAAGAGGGAAAACCCATCACCGCCGAAGTCCTGAACGGAATTTACCGCCAGCTTCTGGAGGATTATTTTGGCGATGCGGTTGCCCACGACGACCTGTATGACATTACCTGGGCCCGGATTCCTCACTTTTATTTTGCGCCCTATTACGTGTACCAGTATGCCACCTGTTTCGCCAGTTCGGCCAAAATCGTGTCGGACATGAAAGCGGTAAAAGGCCGGAAACGGAAACAGGTAGTGGAACGGTACCTGAATCTGTTGAAATCCGGGGGAAACGACTATCCCATGGAACAGCTGAAAAAAGCGGGTGTGGACCTGTCCCAACCGGAAACGATCCAGGCCGTCATCCGGCACATGAATGATCTGGTCAATCAATTGGAAATCGAGCTGAACAAACTGTAAACCGAACCCGGATTCAATCGTCTCTCCGCTCCCGGGCTCCCGCCGGGAGCGGTTTTTTATACCCATCGGGTTCGCTCCCCTTTCCGCTTCCGGGAATTTCTCCGGAACCAGGGAGATGTGGAAAATCAGTTTTCGATCATGCTTCGATCCGCCGGTGGGCGGACGGCTTGCTCAGCATGACGGATAGGGTACCCATGAGAATATCGTACCTGTCAGCCTACCGATGATGGGACCGAAGGCAGCGGGGAAAACCGGGAGCGTGGCAAGGCGGCGAAATCAGTACAGCGCTTTTTCGATT
>RFIZ01000219.1 GCA_003695105.1 Fidelibacterota bacterium | reverse complement strand
TTGATGAGGGTGTCCACGGTGCTCATGAGAGCGGCCGTCAGCGCCGCCATGACAAAACCGAATACGCCGGGGCGAGAGACGATATTGGCCACCACCACAAAAATCTGGTCGGGAGAGGTATTGGGCGGAATCAGACCCGGATCAGCCACGGAGATGGCTTTGCCCAACCAACCGGCATTCCCCACCACGATGGCGGAGATGGGGAGCACTACCAAAATGTTTACTGCGGCGGCCTTGCGGCCTTCGTTCACGCTGCGACAGGCCATGAACCGCATGAGCAAGCCCTGATTCATGAACAAAAATCCAATGGAACCGGCAATGGCATCCTGCCAGAAAATACCCACGAAATTGAAGTCTGGCGGTTTATTAAAGTCCGCCAAAGGCAGCTTCCATTCGGTGGGGAGGAGATCCCAGAAATGATGAAATCCACCCAGAAAACTGAGTCCCAGGAAAAACAGCATCAGTCCGGCGAAGAGGAGGATGAAACCCTGAAGAAGATCGGTGAAGATGACCGCCGTCTGACCCCCGAAGGTAATATAAATACCCGTAATGACGGCGATCACGATGATGGCCCGCATCAGGGTCACCTGGATGTCGGTGCCGAAAAGATGGAAAGATTCCGGCAGCATGGGAATGGCGGCCTTCCCCAGGGTGAGGAAGCCGATACCGATATATCCGATCATGTACAGCAATAACAGGATGGTCGCCAGAAATCGGGCCGAAGGACTGAAACGCTTTTCGAAATATTCCGGGATGGAGCGTACCCGGGAATACACCACGATCGGCAGCCAGCCGAACATGAAGAAAGGCACGAAAAACCAGTCGTTCATATAGGTCATGGTGGAAGAAATACCATGCTCGAATCCCTTGGCGGAATATTTGACAAAGCTGTGACTGCCCACACCGGTGGCCACGATGGACATGGTAATCAACCACCAGGCAAAACGGCGGCCTCCAAAGAAAAAGTCGGAAGTGGTGCGGGTATAGCGGCCAAAATAAGATCCAAAGAGCATGATGGCGATGAAATACACCACCATGACGATCCAGTCGGTGGAGGTGCCGATGCTGTGGAATGTCTGGTGTACGGCGCCTTCCATCATGCCCTCCTTTCCAGCTGAACCAGCAGATAGCGGAGATAGACCAGAAAGGCCCCGCCAAAGACGGCCAGGACGATCAAAACGGTCTTGGGACGGATGTAATCCAGTGCTGCCAGATTCAGCAGTCCGTGGATGCTGAAATACCAGAAGAAGCCGAAGAGCAGAATGGCCATCCAAACCCGGTGTTTAGGCCGCCTGAGGTCCAGGGCACCCGCTTTCCGGGTGATGATGATGCCCAGCAGGAACAGGATTCCTCCCAGGCCATAGAGATAAATGAAGGGCAACCAGGTGTGTTGAAACGGAAGCATGGCTCCTCCCATCAGGTGATTTGATCGAATTCCGGTTTCAGTTCGTCGTAAGTTTCCAGGAGACCCTGGACCAGGACTTTGGTATGGCCGATGACAGGCATGAAATTGGTATCTCCTACCCACCGGGGCAGGATATGGAAATGGAGGTGTTCTTCGATACCGGCTCCAGCGGCGGCCCCGATATTGGCGCCGAAATTGAATCCCTCGGCCCGCAATTTCCGCCGGAGAATTTGCATCGCCTGATCTGCCAGGGTCATGATTTCTCCCATGGTGTCCCGGTCCAGGTCGGCGGTGGTCCGGGTGTGAAGATAGGGCACCACCATCAAATGGGCATTATTGTAGGGATAGAGGTTCATGAGGATAAAAGCTGTCCGGCCGCGGTAGAGAATCAGATCCTCGCGGTCGGTGTGCCGGCTGGGTTTTTCGCAGAAGATACAGGCCCCTTCCCGTTCTTCCTTCGGTGCCCGGATGTATTCCATCCGCCAGGGCGCCCAGAGTTTTTTCATGCGACCCTCAGGACTGAGTATTGATTGGTAAGTGCACCGGCTGCCGACCCGGTACTCCCCCAGGGCTATTCTTCGTCTTTTTTCGACGCTTCGATGACTTTCTTTTCCAGTTCTTTCGGCAGGAGTTCGTAATGACTGAATTCTTCGGAATGGAGACCGCGTCCGCCGGTGAGGGAGCGCAGGGTGGTGGCATAATTGTACATCTCGGCCTGGGGAATCTGGGCTTTGATGACCTGGGTGTTCCCTTCCGTATCCATGCCCATGATTTTCCCCCGGCGCCCGGAAATGTCGCCCATGATATCGCCCATGTATTCTTCCGGCACCCGTACTTCCACATTCATAATGGGTTCCAGCAGACACGGCTGGGCATTCAGGAAACATTCACGAAAGGCGTGTTTCCCGGCCGTTTGGAAGGCGATATCCTTGGAATCCACCGGATGCTGCTTTCCATCATAAAAATCTACTTTGACGTCCACCACCCGGTAGCCGGCCAGGATTCCTTCGTTCACGGCGGCCATGACCCCCTTTTCAACGGATGGCACAAAGACCCGGTCCACGTTCTGGCCATGGAGTGAATCGGTGAATTCGATGCCCTCGCCCCGTTTTTTGGGCTCAATGCGCATCCAGACTTCGGCGAACTGTCCGGCTCCGCCACTCTGTTTCTTGTGACGATATTTGGCTTCCCCTTTGGCGCGGATCGTTTCCCGATAGGGAATTTTGGGTTCGGTTTGTTCCACTTCCACATTGAATCGACGTTTCAGCCGTTCGATGGTGGATTTCAGATGGATTTCTCCCTGTCCGGAGACAATGGTCTGTTTCAACTCCGGATCAACCCGGAAGACAAAGGTGGGATCTTCTTCATGGAGGGTCGCCAACCCCAGGGAAATCTTTTCTTCATCACCCTTGGATTTGGGTTTGATCGCCGTGTGAATATTGGGTTTGGGATAATCCGTTTCGGGTAGAAGAACCTTAAACTTGGGATCCGTCAACGTATTTCCGGTGTGGGTGTCTTTCAGTTTTACCACCGCGCCCATATCCCCGGCATTCAATTTGTCTACACTGGTTCTGGTTTTTCCGTTCAGCACAAACATTTGCCCAAAGCGTTCCGTATTGCCGCGGTTACAATTGTACAAATCATCACCCGTCTTCACGGAACCGGAATAGACCCGAAAGAAGGACAGTTCACCGACGTGGGCTTCGCTGATGGTTTTGAACACCTGCAACACGGCTTCCTGTCCTCCCAGACTGATGGTTTTTTCTTCTCCGCTGTTCACGTCTTTCCCGGTGATGGTAGAGCGATCCACCGGGGAGGAGCCGTATTTGGCCAGGAAGTCCATGAGCCGGGTGACACCGATATTTCCTTCGGCGGCGGTGCAGAAGACGGGAATGAAAGACTGGTTCTGGAAAGCGGCGTGAAGACCGGCCCGCATTTCTTCCTCGGTGAGGGATCCCTGGTCGAAAAATTTCTCCAGCAGGGAAT
>RFIZ01000218.1 GCA_003695105.1 Fidelibacterota bacterium | reverse complement strand
TTACAGGATTTGCCTTCGTGCTCCCGCTGGTGGCGGCAGTAACACATGGAGGCGGCGCCGCCTCCGGCCGCTTCAATGATCTCCCGGGCGTTATGGTAGGACACGACCCGGGTGGAGACGGGGATGGCATCGTCATAGACCAGGGCCCGGGTCATCTGGGTGCGGGTGCCGAAGAATTCCCTGGCCTGTCCCTCCTGGGGACGCTCGCGGAAGTATTCGCTCATCAGCCGGGCCACCCGGTCCAGCGGCAGATCCGTGCGGTTTTTCATGAAAGTGAATTCGAAGAATCCGATTACACCGGGCATGAGCAGGTAATAGGTTTCGCCCCGAAAAGGAAGATCCATCACCAGGCCCTTGTCGGCCATGGACTCCAGTAACGTCCGTAACCGGTCCCGGGGCAGACCCGTGCGCTCTTCCAATTCGCCGATGGTGGCCTCATGCAGGGGAAAGTGCGCCGCCAGGTCCGCTTCCTCTTCGGAAAACAGGAGGGACAGGATTTCCCGCAGCTTGGGGGAATCCACCAGGCCCACCGGGTATTGGTTCAGACGGTCGATCAGGGGAATGAGATGTTGAAAGTCGGCTTTGCCGCTGGTCAGGTGTCCCATTTACCGGCTCCGGCCGATGACGCCGCAGGCGACCCGGGGGCCGGCGGCACCGGAGGGCTGGGAGGTGAGATCGTCCGGTCCGGCGTGGACCACCACGGCCCGGCCGATGATACTGTGGTCACCGCTGAAACTCAGGAGAGGATCGATCCGGTCCAGATGGGCACGACCGTCTTCCCCGGCCAGGATATTCCCCAGGTCGCCCACATGCCGCTTGGCGGCGGGAGATTCCGGTTTTCCATGGGGAGTGTGATCCGGGTTGAAATGACCGCCGGCGGATGTCCCGTCCGGGGAGGAACAGTCACCGTAGGTGTGAATGTGAAATCCGTGCAGGCCCGGGGTCAGTCCCGTCAGGTCGGCGATGACCCGGACTCCCTTTTCGGCGGGGAGAAACCGCACCGTCCCCCGGACGTGATACCCTTCCGTGGGTTGCAAAACGGCGACGGCCTGGGCCAGTGTCAGGCTGGATCCCAAAAAGAGTCCCAGCCCCCATTGGAAGAATGTTCCTGTTTTCATGCGTACCTCCTGTCATGAATGTACGAGAATTTTCGTCAATCCTGCCGGGTGAATTTCAAATCGGAATAGACGGCCACGCGATCCTTTTCGATCACCAGATTGGGGTGGATCTGTTCGATCTGAATCGTGCGCCTGCTCCCGTCGGGCAATTCCAAATCGACTCGGTCTTGAATCGGTTTCGGGCCGGCAAATTCGAAGGAAGGTTTGTAATAGCGGGCCACGTCGATGGTCGCGATGGGAATTTTGGCGCCGAACAGTTTGAAGTACAGTTTCACTTTCGCCTCCTGAATGACCACACGAATGCGGTTGGAATCCGGGTCGTATTGGATATCCGCGATGCCTTTGGTTTTTTCTTCCGTCTTGAACGAACCGGCCTTCACTTTCACCCGTGCCCGGAAGGTGGCGTTGCCCGGTTCCAGATCAATCCGCGGGTCGATGATGGTCCACTTGTAGGGGGTGTTTTTTTTCTTCCCTTTCCCGGAAACGGGACCGACCGTCCGGAAAAAGGCATTGATCATGGATTCATGCAAATAGACACCGACCTGGGGCGAAGGAGTCTGGGAAATGAGGGGCTGGAACAGGATCGCCACGGCGATGAGAATGATGCGGTGTTTCATTCGTTGCTCCTTTGTATGACTGATCTGCCGGCAGGCGGGAGCAGGCGAAAAAGGGAGGCGTTACAACCGATTAGGGAAACAGAGAACGGAGAGCGGGAAGACCAGTCTGGGTTTTGGAATTCATGTCCCTGAAGTTTACGGGGGATTCGAGAGATTTCACAGGATTAGGTGGTGGAATCGGCCGGAGCCGGCGGGCGGTTTCGGGCCGTCACCACGGCGGCGATGCCGCCCAGGATCAGGAGGGTGGCCAGAGTGAGCCGCAGGGTGAGGGTTTCTCCCAGGAAGAGGATGCCGCCGGCCGCCGCCAGCACGGGAACCGCCAGCTGGGAGACGGCGGCGGTGGTGGTGGACAGACCCCGAAGGGCGAAATACCAGACGGTGTACCCCACACCGGAGGCCAGCGAGCCGGACAGGACGGCCAGGAGAAGTCCCCGGCTGTCGGCTGCGCTCCGGTGAAAGGTGAAAAGGACCAACACGGCCACCAGCGTCAGGGAGCGCATGAAATTCCGGCCCGTGTCCACCAAAGGATTGGAGGAGGACTGTCCCCGCAGAGTGTACAGTCCCCAGGCGACACCGGAGAGGGACATCAGCAGAAACCCGGCGAGGGGCGGAGCGGACACGCCGGGAAGGATCAGGTAGATGAACCCGGCGAAGGCGGTCCCCATGCCCGCCAGTTCCTGTCCGGACAGACGCCGGCCCCGGAAAAAGTTGGCGATCACCATGGTGATTTGCACCGCTCCGAAGAGAATCAGTGCGCCGGTTCCCGTATCCAGCGACACGTAGGCCAGCGAAAAGGTGAAGGCGTACAGAAAGAGATAGACCGGGGAAAGCCAGCTCCGGTCGGAGGGGCGCACGGATTTTCGTCGGCCGGTCTTGCAG
>RFIZ01000217.1 GCA_003695105.1 Fidelibacterota bacterium | reverse complement strand
TACGAAGTCGGGCTGGAAGACCCCGGCCTCGCCAAAGTCCTGAGCGATACCCTCTGGCCCCATACCGATCAATACATGCTACGGTTCGGTCGCCAGATCACCGATCGCACCCTGAATGTGGATTTTGATATCCAGGAGGCGGAAGGCATTGCCTATGCCCATGTGACCCGTACCGTTCAGGGACTCTTCCGCGTCCTGGCCCTGGACTCTAATGAAGTGGTGGTGGACTCTCTTGTCAAACCCTTCGAAAGCACCTTTACCCGGCATATCCGCTTTGTGGAGCGGCCGGTCGTGGATGATTCCGTCGATTACGGCGGCGGTCAGGGTCCCCACTGGCGGGTGGACGCCATGACCATCGGCGACGGTCTCACCGGGACGAAAGTAGCGTTGGAGGAAATCCGGATTTATTCTCTCGGCAGTGATGCACCCCTCCTGGTCATCCCGGCTGACGGAATCGATACCACGTACTACAACCGCCGGGATATGCCGGTCTTCGGCGCCGGCGACTGGGTGCGGGTCGAAGTGGATGTGAGCAATACCGGACCCGAATTCCCTCTGGGTAGCGGTGAACGGGTCTTTTACCATTACGGTTGGAACCGTTTTCACAAAAGCCGGCACGCCCTCATCGACGGAGACGACAGCGGCAATTATGACAATACGTTCGTAGGAATCTGGAGAGTACCCGGACCGGGAATGGGCCATAACCATCGCACCTTCCGGGGATTCTTCGATGTGATCGATATGGGAACTCTCTTTGCGGCGGACGAAGCGGTTCATAATGAAATCTGGACCCTGCCCTTCCGATCACACCGCAGAGGTCATTGATCACGAAAAACCCCGATGAACATCGGGGTTTTTTCTTGCTCTGAACACCAGGTGCCTTTCCGGCGGATCGGCACCTGGTTGCATTATTGAACGGTGAGGGTGAAATGAACCTGGCCGGTATATCGCTTGGCGTTCACTTCGAACACAGCTGGCAGGTTGCGCAATCCCGTTTGCAGCGTGTCAATGACGGTTTGGACCTGATTGGTGGTGAGGAAATCCTGAAACAGAAGTGTATCCCCCCGATTGAAGAGTTGAATCCGGGTTGTGTCCAACCGGGCTCCCACATCGGTAACGATAACATTCAGCAGGAGGTCATCACCTACCTTTCCCGTCAATTCCAGGGGATAGGATTCCTCCAGAGAATAATTGTTGGCCTTTAGATCCCAGGTAAACACTTTGCTGGTGTTGGTTACCGCCGGGAGGTTTTCTATCAGCCCGTCGATGGGTTGTTCCGGACCGACGCACGCCACCACCCCCACCAAACCCAGCAGCAGCCATCCCTTAGTCTTCATGTGCCTCCAATTGTTGTTGTTCATCCTTCAAATCCAGTTCCAGGATTTTTTCCACCGGTTTTTCCAGCTGACGGGTACGGGTGGACCGCAGCTCATCGTAATGACGCTGGGCCGTACCTAACGAATGTCCCAGTTTGTCCATTTTGTCCACAAAGCGATCCCACTGAGATTTGAACAGGTGAACCAGGTTTTGGATTTCTCCGGCCCGCTGTTCCATGGCAAAACTGGAAACGGCCTGACGGATCAGAGACAGGATTGCATAGAGCGTAATCGGCGAACACAGGAGAATTTTATGGCTCAGGGCGTAATCGATCAGCTCATGGTCTTCCTGATTCAAAAAAGCGTACATGCTTTCAAAGGGAATGAACATCAGAACGTAATCCACGCTGCCGGCTTCCGGATTGACATAGTCCCGGCCGGCCACCGTTTTGATATGCCGTTTCACATCTGCCAGGAATTGTTTTTTCTCTTTTTCCTTGAGTTCTTCGTTTTCTTCCTGAAGATAACGTTCATAGTGGGTGAACGGAAATTTCACATCCATGTTGATGAGTTTCTTCCGCGGAAGGAAAAAGGTGTAATCGGGGCGGTTGCCGCTTTCCTGAGTGGATTGTTTCCGATAATGGATTCCCTCGGTCAACCCGATGAATTGCAGAATGTCTTCCACGGCCCGCTCTCCCCAGCGCCCACGCGCCTGGGAACTGGACAGGATGTGTCGCAACTGGGAAGTGGTCGTCTCCAACTGTTCGATCCCGCTGCGGGATTCCTCCATCTGCCCCTTCAGTTCCGCCGCCTTTTCTTTCAGGGCGTCAATGACAAATTGGATGTGTTCCGCCCGGTCCACTCCCAGTTCCCGGATACTCTCCTCCACTTCCTCCCGGCTAACTTTGGCGGCAAAGCTGCGATCCTTCAGCTTTTTCGTGACCGATTTTACTTTTACATCCCGGACGGATTTGGAGGGCCGCACGTAAGTGACAGCGAAGATAAATCCGGTCAATTCATCACAGGCATACAGGGCCTTGGCCATCAAGGACTCCCGGGGTACCCCGGTGTAATTGGCGTGTCCCATGATCGCCGTCCGGATCTCTTCGGGATATCCCAGTTCCTCCAGGATTTTATTGCCTTTCCAGGGATGTTCCTCCGCCGTGGGGTACCGTTCATAATCGAAATCATGCAACAGGCCGGTGATTCCCCAGATGTCTTCGTCTTCACCGTATTTCCGGGCCAGACAGCGCATCACCTGTTCCACCGCCAGACCGTGACGGCGCAGTGAATCCGATTGGGTATAGTCGTACAACAGCTTGAGAGCATCCTCTCGGGAAAGTGTAAAGCTCATGGCAGTTCTCCTGTGAAGGGTTACACTCCCAGTAGGTTCAGGACCAACCGGATACCGGCTCCCGTAGCTCCTTTCTGATACACCAGCGGCGATTCTTTTCCGCCCCAGGCGGTGCCGGCGATATCGAAATGGACCCAGGGAATCCCTTCACCGACAAATTCTTTCAGGAAAGCTGCGCCGGCAATGGTTCCGGCCTGGCGGGCTTCCCCGATATTTTTCACATCGGCAATCTTGGATTTGACCTGCTCGCAGAATTCGTCCCATAAAGGCAGTTCCCAGACTTTTTCTCCCGTTTCCCGGGCGGCCTGTTTCACTTTTTCCATCAGAGCTGCATCCGTTCCCAGCACGCCGGTGGCAATATGACCCAGGGCGATCAACACAGCGCCCGTCAGGGTGGCGAAATCCAGGATATAGGCCGGATCGAAATGTTTGGAGGCGTAACTCAGGGCATCGGCCAGAATCAGGCGCCCCTCGGCGTCCGTATTCAGGACTTCAATCGTCTTTCCGTTGTAGGCCTTGAGGATGTCCCCGGGTTTGTATGCTTTGGCTCCTGACAGGTTTTCAGTTGAGGGGACAATCCCAACCACATGGGCTTTGGGTTGTAACAGGGACAGAGCCTTCATGACACCCAGGACCACGCCGGCACCGCACATATCGAATTTCATTTCATCCATGCCGGCTCCGGGTTTGATGGAGATGCCGCCGGAATCAAACGTTAAGCCCTTGCCCACCAGCACCACGGGTTTTTCGTCATCTTCTGGCGAGCCATACTCCAGGACGATGAATTTGGGAGGTTCCCCGCTGCCCGACGCCACGGCTGCCAGAGCTCCCATCCCCATTTGGGTAAATTCTTCCCGGTCGAACACGGTCAATTGCATCCCGCCGTCCCGGGCGATGTCGGCCGCGGCCTGAGCCAGCCGGGTGGGCGTGGTTTCGTTTCCGGGAGCATTCTCCAGATCCCGGGCGAAACAGACACTCTGTCCCACCAGGACACCCTTCCGAACCGCCGATTCCTGTCCACCGATGACGGTGGCAGATGTCAGTTCAAAACAGTCCTCATCCTGAGTCTTATAGTCCAGATATTGGTAGCTGCCCAGAATGATACCCTCGGCTACGGCCTGGCTTTCCTCTTCCCGGAAAGCTTCCACGGCTAGGGACCCGAATTTACGGGCGATGGCTTCCCGGGAACAGCGGGCCGCCGCTGTCCGGATGCCGTCCCGATCCAGTGCCTCCGGTTTTCCCAGTCCCACGACCAGCACGGGGCGGTCCTGGACTACCACCAGATCGGCATTACCGGACTTTCCGGTCAGATTCCCGGCCTGGATCAGAGATCGGAATCGGCCCCCGCTGTCCTGGTCCATGACCTGGCCCAGTTCAGAGAGGGAACCGTCCTCAAATAATCCCACGCAGGTTACATCAGCTTTCGTCCTTTTCCAATCCTTGGAAACATCCACAGAGTTCAGATATGCCATTTTTTTTCCTTCTCAGTTGGTATGTATCGGCCTCAATTGCCCTTGTTTCAGAGCTGAAAATTACGGCTCTTCCATCGCGATCCAAACGGGAGAAGCTATTGCCGCCCCTGCACCAGTTGTTCAACTACGGTCGGGTCGGCCAGCGTCGATGTATCACCCAGATCATCCACCGCATTTTCCGCGATTTTCCGCAGGATCCGGCGCATGATTTTTCCGGAACGGGTTTTGGGCAAGGCCGCGGTGTACTGGATCTTGTCCGGTTTCGCATGAGGACCGATTTCCTTGGCCACGGTTTCCCGGATCGCCCGGGTCAAATCTCCATCCGGTTCCACACCCGTCATGGGAGTGACATAGGCGTAGATTCCCTGCCCTTTGATCTCATGGGGAAAGCCGACGACGGCAGCCTCGGCCACTCCGGGTGCTTTGCCAATAGCCCCTTCCACTTCCGCCGTACCGATCCGGTGACCCGACACATTCAAGACATCGTCCACCCGTCCCGTAATCCAATAATAGCCATCCGCATCCCGTCTGGCGCCGTCACCGGTGAGATAATAGCCGGGATACAGGCCAAAGTAGGTCTGTCGGAAACGCTCATGATCGCCGTAGACCGTGCGCATCATTCCGGGCCAGGGCGATTTGATGGCCAGCAGGCCCGACACATCATTGCCTTCCAGTTCCCGTCCGCTTTCATCCAGCAGAACCGGCTCGATGCCGAAGAAAGGAAATGTGGCCGAACCGGGTTTTAAGGGAGTGGCGCCCGGCAGGGGCGTGATCAGAATCCCGCCGGTTTCGGTCTGCCACCAGGTATCCACGATGGGAATCTGCCCTTTCCCCACTACCCGGTAATACCAGAGCCATTCCGGTTCCTTGATCGGCTCACCCACCGTTCCCAATAGCTTCAGAGAAGATAAATCGTGTTTCGTCACCCATTGGTCCCCTTCCTTCATCAGAGCCCGCAGGGCAGTCGGGGCGGTATAGAATATATTGATTCGATGTTTATCCACCACGTCCCAGAACCGACCGTAATCCGGGTAATTGGGCACCCCTTCGAACATAACCGATATGGCCCGGTTCGCCAGGGGCCCGTAGACAATATAGGAATGGCCCGTAATCCAGCCGATATCAGCCGTACACCAGTACACGTCTCCTTCGTGGTAGTCGAAAATGATTTGATGACTGTAGGCGGCATAGACCAGATAGCCGCCGGTTGTGTGCAACACGCCCTTCGGTTTACCGGTAGAACCGGAAGTGTACAGGATGAACAGGGGATCTTCGGCATCCATCGGTTCCGGCTCACAGACCGGATCGGCCCCGGCGACCAGGTCCTCATACCAGAGGTCCCGTTCCGGCATCATGGAGACCGGTTCACCGGTTCGGCGCACAACAATGATTTTTTCAATCGAAGGGGCTCCCGCTACGGCCTGATCCGCATTGGCTTTCATGGGAATGTTGGTTTTTTGTCCCCGCACGCCTGTATCCTGGGTAATGAGCACCTTACAACTGGAATCATTGATCCGATCCCGCAGGGAATCCGGACTGAAGGCCCCAAAAACGACGGAGTGTACCGCCCCGATCCTGGCACAGGCCAGCATGGCCACCGGAAGTTGGGGGATCATCTGCAGGTACAGACAAACGCGGTCTCCCTTGCCCACCCCCAGCGATTTCAACGCATTCGCAAAGCGCTGCACTTCTTCCAGCAATTCTCCATAGGTAATGGACCGGTCTTCCGTGGGTTGATTTCCTTCCCAGATCAGCGCCGTCTGGTCACCGTGACCGGCCTGTACATGGCGATCCAGACAATTATAGCTCACATTGAGCTTTCCACCTTCATACCACGCTATATCAGCAGTTACGAAATCATATCTCCGGACAGTCTTCCAGGGTTCGAACCAGTCGATTCGTTGAGCCTGTTCGGCCCAGAACTCTTCCGGCTGTTCCACCGATTTGCGGTACAGACGCTGATATTCATCCAGACTGGCAATCCAGGCATTCCGGGAGGAAGCAGCGGTAGGTGGAAAGATCTTTTCAGACATAGTCGTATCCTTTCGTTTCCTGTTGAGTGGAGTTGTGCATGGTGCAATCATCCCCCGAGAGGAAAATCAATTTAGACTCAAACCAGGCTATGGTTCAATTCCTGTCCCCCTGATAATGGTAGCGGATTGTGGTGGATTCCCGAATCAGGACCTCTTGTTGATCTACCAGGGAATCCCCCAAAAAGACCTCCAGCGTATGGCGACCCGCTTCCATGTCAAACCGCATTTTCTCTTCTGTCCATGCATATTTCCCATCCAGACGATAGTGCAACGGTTCATAGTCGGATTTAAAAGTAACCGAATATTTTTCCTTCAGGCGAAAGCGCAGGACCGCTTTTTCCGCTCCCACGAGGTAGGTGGTATAATGGAGTATGGTATAGCCTTCTTTTTCCAGATAAAAACTGTGTTTGCCGGGGTGGAGGGTTAGGTCGTCTATAGGGGTGGTTCCCGCCTTAGCTCCGTCGATCAGCACATCGACGTCCGGCGGGATCGATTCGATGTGGACCTGAACCTGACCCCAGAGGGAGGTGATCACCAACAGCAGGATCATCTTCCGCATCATAACTCCACCGGTTTGACCTTGGAGGCGGGTACCCAGCCTTCGACGTAGTGGGGCTTCTCACCCGTTTCGCTGCGCAATTCCACGATGGCCTTCAACCGGTTTCCCGCCACGGTGGTGACCATGATGATTTCATCTCTGGGCAACAGGAACTGGATCGTGGCTCCGTTTTCGGGTCCGGTTCGGAAGGGCAGTAAATCCTCCAAGACAATGTAAGGTGCTCCCTTCCCGAAAAATTCCGCCGTCGGACCCACCCAGAAATCTACGCGGTACTGCTTGCCAGCATTCAGAGTGACCGACTTCATTTCGGCGGGATAGGATCCGGGAGCCACCGTCCGCACGGTACAACTGGAATCATCCAGTACCTGGGCGGGAAACACGAAGCGATACGCTCCGCTCGTGTCACAAGGAAGCGTTTCTTCCCGACCGGAGGGAAACGTAACCGTTACCCGACTGGCGGGCACCGGAGCGCCGTTGCGGAGCAATCGCACCGCACCCTCGATAATGACCGGTCGCAGCTGAATTACGGTCGTGTCCAGGGTGATGATGGGGCCGGTATAGGAGAAAGATTGTCGCCTGGCAGGATAGTCGCCTCCCAGCGGGATCAATTCTGCCCAATTGACCAGGGTATCGGGGAGGAAAAGAGACCGGGGCAGGCGCGCGGCGATGGGATCGCCGGGAAGCAACATGCGGTCGATCACCGGTTTGGTGGTATCCTTACCGGAATAAAAACGAAGTCGATAGGCTGTGGGATGACCATCGATGATCTTGACCGGCCAGGCAATATCCACCGTCCCGAATGTATATTCGATGGACACGGAACTCTCTCCCAACAGGATGGGTTCCGGGTAGTGGGGAACGGAAAAGGAACAACGGGTGAGCAACCCTACCGAACAGACCCCGATGAACACAGTCAGGAGCTGGAGATACCGGTTGCGAGTCATGCGGAAAATTACAGGTTTTCCGGGAAAAAACCCCGGCTTCCCGGAGGCATAAAAAAAGCCCCGTTGGAAAACCCTCGAGAAAAACTTTTTTTCCCTGAAGAGCACGCCGTACCAACGGGGCGAACTTTAAATGGACGTATCGGCGCCGGATCCGTTGCAGCAGGCTGGTTGGGAATGGAAATTCTTCAACCCAGGACAGGCTGTCGCCGCTTGATGGGGACAGGTGCCCCGAGCGGTTTGCGTTCGGTTTTTCGCCCCGGTTCCTGCCATACCGGTGCAACAATCCGACGTCATTTTGGAGACGGTATTCGTTTCAGCCGCATCCTGGTTGATCGTCATGGCGCCCAACGCAATGAATCCCAATACCAGCACGACCATGATTGCCCACTTTTTTCTTGTCATTGCCTCATATCTCCTGTGTGAATTTTCAAGGAACTGTCGAAATATGAACTCAATCGGGAATGAAAGTCAATTTTTTTATCTCCCAGCCCCTGGAGGAATAATCTACCGGCTTGAACCGGTTAAACAGTATTATATAGAGAGTTAAAGGAATCAGGTTATTCAGAAACCTGCCGACCGACCTCACCCCTGCGGCCAATAGCGGCCCCCAGACCGGTTATTTTACGGGTGCAATATCAATCGACACGGTGCTCAGAAGCCGGTCCCCGATACCCAGACGCAGGCGATCACCGGCATTGACAGATCCCACTCCCTGCGGTGTTCCGGTATAGATGAGATCGCCGGGATAGAGGGCATGTATGATACCAATCTCATGGATCAGAGCCGGAATGGAAAACAGCATCTGCCGCCGTTCTCCTTCCTGTACCCGTTCCCCGTTTTTCTCCAGCCAGAATGGTTCGCTCCAAACGGGAGACTCAGGTGAAAGGAAAGGCGAGGCAAAGGCGCTCTGCCGAAAGGACTTGGCCCGGAACCAGGGCAGACCTTTGGCTTTACAATCGGCTTGCAAATCCCGGAGGGTGAAATCGATTCCCAGGGCCAACCCTGCCACCCAGCGGCTGGCTTCGTCAACAGTTGCGGGTGAACCACGGCGGCCCACCAACGCGACGATTTCCAGTTCATGGTGGACATCGAATCC
>RFIZ01000216.1 GCA_003695105.1 Fidelibacterota bacterium | reverse complement strand
GAAATCTTCGGGAATGCCTAGTATATCCGTGTGGGAACGAACATAGGATAAGGCCGCCGTGGCCGATTCCTTCATCACATCGCCCAGTTGTCCCGTGAGCGTCAGGCGGCCCTTCCCCGGCATCTTGGAGGCTTCGATGAACAGAATATCCCCTCCGGCGGCGGTCCAGGCCAGCCCCGTCACCACTCCCGGTTTCTCGGTGCGTTCCGCAATTTCCGAATAGAAGCGCGGCGCTCCCAGATATTCATTCACTTTCTTCTTCGTCACCCGCACTTTTTTGGCTTTTCCTTCGACGATGTCCCGGGCGACCTTCCGCAGTACATTGGCAATCTCCCGCTCCAGGTTCCGGACCCCCGCTTCCCGGGTATACGACCGGATCAATTCCTTGAGGGCGTCTTCCTGAAAAGTCACATCCGACTTGGTCAGACCGTTTTCTTCGATTTGTTTCGGCACCAGATGCCGCTGGGCGATCTTGATCTTTTCGTCTTCGATATAGCCGCTGAAATCCAGAATTTCCATCCGGTCACGCAGGGCCGGAGGAATGGCGTCCCGGTAATTGGCGGTGGAAATGAACATCACATTGCTCAAATCGAAATCCACCTCCAGATAATGATCGCTGAATGAATAGTTCTGTTCCGGATCCAGCACCTCCAGCATGGCGGAGGAAGGATCACCGCGAAAGTCGGAACCCAGCTTATCGATTTCGTCCAGCATGAAGACCGGATTGTTGGTGCCCGCTTTCTTGATGGACTGAATGATCCGTCCCGGCAGGGCGCCGATGTAGGTGCGGCGATGGCCGCGAATCTCGGCTTCGTCCCGGACCCCGCCCAGAGAGAGTCGGACAAATTCCCGACCCATGGCCCGGGCGATGGATTTTCCCAGGGATGTTTTTCCCACTCCCGGAGGTCCCGCAAAACAAAGGATGGGTCCCCGAATCGCCTTGCCGGGATTCCGCTTCTGTTTCAAATCGCGCACCGCCAGATACTCCAGCACCCGCTCCTTCACCTTGTCCAGCCCGTAATGATCTTCATCCAGGATCCGGTGCGCCTCTTTCACGTCGATGCGGTCCTTGGTGGATTTGGACCAGGGCAGGTCCGCCAGCCATTCAATGTACGTTCGGGACACGGAATATTCCGGTGACTGGGTGGGAATCTTGGACAGGCGATCCAACTCCTTCAGGGCCACCTTTTCCGCTTCCTCGGGCATCTCGGCCGCCTTGATGCGCTCCTCCAGCTCCTTCAGCTCCACCGTTCCTTCGTCTTCGCCCAACTCCTTTTTGATGGCCTTCATCTGTTCCCGGAGATAATATTCCCGCTGGGACTTGGCGATTTCATCCTGTACTTCGGACTGGATCTCCTCTCCCAGTTTGATCCGCTGAATCTCTTTGGTGAGAATACTGATGGCCGCTTCCACCCGTTTTTTCACATCCAGCTCTTCCAGTATGGACTGCTTTTCCTGATTGGAGATGGTAATCAGGGAAATGGCCCGGTCCGCCAAACGGGCAGGCTTCTGGATATTGGCCAACATTCCAGAATGTTCTTCCGTCAGATTGGGTGCCACCTGAACCAGTTCGGAAAAGGTCTGCCGCAGGTTGTTCATGAGCGCATCCAGTTCCAGATCGTTCTCCGGCTCCTGCACCTGCACGGGACGGATCACCGCCTGATGATACGGAGTCTCGGCCACATAGCGGACAATCTTCACCCGCCGGAGGCCCTGGACGATGGCGGACTTGCTGTTGTCCGGCATGTCGAACACTTTCAGGACGACGGCCAGGGTCCCGTATTCATACAAGTCGTCCGGGGTGGGGTCTTCGATCGACCCGTCTTCCTGGGCCACTACCACAATCTGTTTCGTGGGTCCGACGTTTTCGATCAGGCGCAGAGACTTTTCCCGCCCGATATAAATGGGAATGACCTGCTGGGGAAACAGAACCGTATTCCGCAGCGGCATGACGGGAAAGGTATTTTGCATTTCGATGGATTCAGATTTCAATTCGTTGGAATCGCTCATGATACTTCCTTTTTTTCCGCGAAAAGTCAAAGAACATGCCAGGATCCGTACCCTGAGACAATGGCAGGCAATCCGGCCGAACTCTGATTATATGACAGTGATGACACTTCGGGGTTCCTATTTGACATAGACCATGGATTTAAGAAAGTTTCTGAAATCCTGTTCATACCCGTCAACGGTTTTTTCCGGCCCGGTGAGTTTGAAGTAATAGGGTCCTTCCGGGGTGGACACGATCGCCGCCAGGAGACCAAAATGCGGTTTGTCGCCGGGGGCGCCGCCCATGGCCATGGGGCCGGCGGAATAGGTTCCTTTCAGGGTGACAAACGTCACCGGCATGGAATTCGCCTGAAAAGTCTCCCGACGGGCCCGGGATGCGGAAGAAGATCCGTCCGGCTGGGTAAACTGGCCGTACCACCGGTTCAGGTTCTGTTCGACGGTGCCGCCGATCTGATTGAACACGGCCAATTGGGCATCCTCCCGGTCCCCGTTCAGGGCCGGCAGACGAAACTGGGTCAACCGCATGGATGAAGCCGGAGCCTGTTGTTGCCAGGTGGCAGGGATGTCCGCCTGCAGGTTCCCTACATTGCCCTGGCCGGGCGTCGTCCGGGACCCGGCCATGGGGGCCGTTCCGGGATTCCCCCGGGGAGCCGCGGCGGAGGGCTGCACTCTCACCGGTGACTCCGTTTTCGATGGCGCCGGCAGCCAGAACGTGAACAGGATCATCAATAATCCGACGATCAACGCCGATCCGTAGAGCCAAATTTTCGCTTGATTCATCATGTCCTCTTATTGGTTGAATATCATTCGTGCCTGAGCATCGGCATGGTAAGAACTCCGGACCAGGGGGCCGGCTTCGACCACCTTGAACCCCAAAGCCAGGCCGGCCGTCTTCCATTCCTCAAATTCCTCCGGCGGGACATACCGCTGCACCGGCAAATGGTTTTTGGTCGGCTGCAGGTATTGTCCAATGGTAAAAATCTCTACTCCGATGGCGGCAATTTGTTGCATGGTTTCCACCACTTCCGCCCCGGTCTCCCCCAGACCTACCATCAGTCCGGTTTTGGTTGTCAGCCCGGCCCGGACGGAAGCCTGCAACACGGTCAAACTCCGCTGCCAGTCGGCCTGGGCCCGGACCTTTCGACTGATCCGCTCCACACATTCCACGTTATGGCTGAAAATGTCCGGCTGCGCCTCAAAGACGGTTTGCAGGGCTTCCCGTTTCCCCTGAAAATCGGGGGTAAGCACTTCAATGGTGCACTCGGGGACTTCGTTTCGGATCCGCCGGATGGTCTCCGCCCAGATGCCCGCGCCGAAATCGGGTTTCAGGTCGTCCCGGTCCACCGATGTGATCACCACATGCCGCAACCGCAGGTGTTTCACCGCCTGGGCCGTCCGGACCGGCTCCAGCGGATCATTCCAGGTGGGCCTCCCCGTCTTTACGGAACAAAAACCGCAGGCCCGGGTGCACGTATCCCCCAGGATCATGAGGGTGGCTGTCCGCCGGTTCCAACATTCATAAATATTGGGGCAGCGGGCTTCTTCGCAGACGGTGTGCAAATGTTGTTGCGCCACGATTCCGCTGACGTCCCGGTACCCCGCGTTTCGTTCCAGACGAATCCGTGGTTTGGTTCCCGCCGCGAATGGTTCCACCGCATGCATTGTGTGTTTTCTTAACGGAATACCACTATCCCTTTCGCATTCAATGTTCAATATTCAGGTAGATTTTCATGGAACAATCTATGCAATTCTCCGAATGAAACTCTGCCGGAACTTAGACTGATTCCGATCATGGGTAAAACCTCTTCTGCGAAACCCGACCCCACCGTGGGAAGATCACCCCCCGCCGGCGTAAATTCGCGACCCATGTCACGGAATTTACGAACCTGTTTTATCCTCTTGTCCCCTGGCCCGATCGGGCCGGCGCCATGTCCCATTTGAACCGAAGCGCATTGATTTACGTTGCGGTCTTCGGAACCTTCTGGGGCCTGCTGGAGGCGTCACTGGGTTCGGTGCTCCACGCCCTGCGACTCCCCTTCTCCGGTTCGATTCTGTCCTCCCTGGGTTTGATCGTCCTGCTGGTAGCCCGTCGGGTGAACAATGTCCCCGGTTCCTCCGCTCTCATGGGCGTCATTGCCGGGGCCATAAAAGTATTGGGTTTCGCCACCGTAAAATTGGGCCCCCTGGCCGGAATCCTGATGGAGGCTCTCATCGTGGAAACCGCCATGTCCTTGCTGGGACCGGGGTTGCCGGGCTTCCTTATTGCCGGCGTCGTGGAAGGCGTGTATCCCATCATTCAGACCCTCGTAACAAAATCGATCCTGTTCGGGGCCAGCTTCGTGCCGGTGATCCTGGACACCGCCAGAGGGTTTTCTGAACGGGTCGGCGGCACCCTGGGTTGGTGGCTTCTGGCCCTCTACATTTTGATTCATATCGCCTTCGGACTGGCCGGCGCATCCGCCGCCTGGATCATCCAACGTCAGCTCCAACAGGACCTGAACAGTGACGCCCATCCCCAATAAATGGAAACGCCCGGTCGTTGCTGCGCTGGTACTGGCGACTGTCCTGACACTCCCGGAGGCTCCGCTCCTGCTGACCATAGTTGCCACATTGATTTCCGGCCTGGCGTACCCTTTGGCTGTCCGTCCGTTGAAAAACTGGAAATTCTGGGTCGCTATTGCCCTGCTGGTTGGGATTGTGCCCCTGTTTTCCGGTGTGCGAGACCGATCCTTTCTGGGAATTGCCTACAGCAGCCACATGTTCGCCCACACCCGGCTGATGGCTTTTCGGGGCGTGACGGTGTTCATGTTATTTCAAGTACTGACCGTGGACCTGAACAGCGAATCCTTCGCCCGATTGCTGACCCGATGGGGAAATCCTACCTTCCTGACCCTCTTTGAATTATCCCGGGAAATAATCCCTAATGCCCGCCATATTCTCCATCAACGCTGGAAAGAACATCCCCCTCTATTCTCCCCCCGGTCGATGCTACGCATGATCCGGACCATATTTTTGGATTTGATCCGACTGGCGGACCGTCTGGATCAGCCCCTCCGGCCCCGGCTGGCCCCCGATCCTGAGTCCGTTATCAAAACGGTCTCTCCTCCCGCCCTGATTATTGTCACCGGCGCTCGGAGTGCGGGAAAATCCACCTGGTTGAAATCCCTTCTCGATGTCCTGAAACAACACTCCCTTTCCGCGGGGGGATTGCTCACCCTGCGAAAACCGGTTACGCCGGAAAACTGGACCTTGCAATTGATGGATGTGTCCAACGGCGAATTCCGGGAAGTTGCAACCATGACCCCCCGGGATTCCGACTTGAAAACCGAACATTATTACTTCGACACTGACGCTCTTGAATGGGGAACCGAACGACTGACAAACGCCCGCCAGGATTGGATTATTGTGGATGAGGTGGGACTGTTCGAATTCAACCGCCAGGGATTCTTCCCGGCGTTGCAGATTCTGGATGGTCGTTATACGGGGATTCTGGTCTGGTCCCTGCGAAAATCTCTGGTGGTGGAACTGGAAGATTACCTGGAACGGAATTTTCTCCATTTGCCTCATTGGCCGCGATATTATATTGTACTGGATCGACCGAATGTGCCCTCCGCTTCCGTTTCCCGATAATTTCCAATTCCGCAGTCCCGGCGGAGGATACGGTCAGGCGCGGCATTTCTTCAGAGAAATCTGAACCGGACGGCCCGTCCCGCCGATCGATGTGGCGGTGCCATAACCAAAAGCTCCGGCGACGAATTACCCGGAGCTTTTTTCAACTGATTCAATTGCGGGCGACGAGTGTTAACAACCCCCTTCCGGCGCGCGTTTCTTGGCCCGTCTTTTGATGGGCGGT
>RFIZ01000215.1 GCA_003695105.1 Fidelibacterota bacterium | reverse complement strand
GGAGTATCGGAGGGAGGGTGTAGCCCGTAGGGGAATCGAACCCCTGTTACCGGCGTGAGAGGCCGGCGTCCTAACCGCTAGACGAACGGGCCAATGGAAAAGAGGAAATGAAAGTGGTCATGGTAAGATGACAGTGGTACGCCCGGAAGGACTCGAACCCTCAACCTTCTGGTCCGTAGCCAGACGCTCTATCCAATTGAGCTACGGGCGCATGGGTGCTGGGGAGCAGGGATTCGAACCCCGACTGCCAGGGCCAGAACCTGGTGTCCTGCCGTTAGACGACTCCCCAATACGAAGTTTCCGTTGAAAAAAAGCGCTGCGAATCTACACGAATCGATCCCCGCCAATCAACGCTTTTAGCATAGGCTGAACCTGCGGACAAAAAAAGCCCCGTCATTCGACGGGGCTTTTGAAGCGGAGGGCTCAGCCTAATGTTCCGAATGGACGATATCCTGAGCCAGAGTGACAATATCAAACAGATCTACATTTCCATCGCCGTTGATGTCCGGGGTTTCGCTGGAGCACAATTCCAGCGTCAACCCGTAATTGACATGATCCACGAGGGTAAGGAGATCGAAAACATCCACAATGGGATAGGAATCCGTCACATCGCCATTCAGGTTGCCCGGTACGAAAACATTATAATTGTCACAGGGATCGCAGGCATCTCCCATCCCGTCTCCATCGATATCGGACTGATCCGGGTTGTACACATAGCGGCAATTGTCATCCCAATTGCCCACGCTGTCTCCGTCGAAATCGTTGGACAGATCCGTCGCATAGGACATGGCGGCGTTCAACACTTCCTTGGTGGACGAATTTTGGACGATGACGGCAATGCCTACCCGATCCGCATTCCAATTGGAAGAAATCGCGAAGGAATTGATAAAGGTTTGTTCTTCCCCGTGAGCCGAAACCGTAATCGGCGTCGTTTCGACCCAGTTTCGCATGACGAACCGGCAATTGTGCCATTGTCCGGCCCCGGACCAGTAAGCATTGACACTATCTTCAAACGCGAACACATGCAACACCAGATCCGTGGGATCAATATCCTGTTCCAGGGTAAGCAATATTTCATAGAGAACACTGTTGCCTTCGATGCTTCCTCCCAGCTCCAGGTCATAAGGGACATCATTTCCGATCAGGCCGTTATAGATATTCAGAAACTGGTTGTACATGGGATTCCAGTTTCCGTTGGGATAGCCACCTACCGTGTTTTGGACCCCATTGAACCAGACGGCAGGTATGCCGGAGACACCGTAGTATCCGGCCCGGTCATTGTATCCGGGACTGGTCAGGGCCGGGTCCCCCAATCCGCCGGGCGTGTGCCAGGCAACAGACACCAGCGTTTCCGGAAACTGCTGATGTAAATAATCGAGCGCAAAACTTGCGCTTGGGCAGTAGGGTCAGTTGATTCCGGTAAATTCTTCTACAAATACCCTCTGACCGGTACGACTGGCATCCAGAACCATCCCCACCAATTGATCGAAGGTACCCTGGTAGGGTGATTGACCGTTTTGCCCTCCCATCACCAGGGTACAGAGAACGACCGTAGTGCATAAGACAGATTTTTTCATGTAACCTCCCGCAGCAAAATCGTTGGTGAATTTATCCCGGTTCTGTCCACAATCAAAAGATTGATGTAAGGGTTAATTTGAACCCGTCATCAAAGGCTCCCACATATCGGCACACTCCGTTGCTGCAGACCAGTCCACCCTTTTGGGATCCGTATAACAAGGTCAACCGATTGCGGGGATTCAGATTCAATACGACTTCCAGGGCCACCCATTTTCGGTCGATGGGAATCAGATGGGACATAAATTTTTCCAGCGGATTCTCTGCACTGGTATGGAAGGGTGGTTCTTCGGCGTCCACCGCATCGATCAGCAGAGCGATCGCCCAGCCGGGTGAATGGCTGAATCCCAGAGAGACAAAACGATTGTGTTGGTACGGAGCCGGGATCGTGTCGGTTTTATAGAAGACCGAATGGGTCGATACGGTCCGGTTTCCCAGGGTATCGGTTACCATTTTCGAGCCTTGCCACAGAGTCTGGAATTCCCATTTGACCTCGATGGAATTTCGTTCGGTCAGGTCAAAACCCAGAAACGCAGGGACCGTCAGGGCCTGTTTGTATTCGTAATTCAGTTGGGAGGTATCGCCGGGCATGTTGATATACACAGTGGGGATATCTTCCGTCCAACCGTACCCCAGCCGATAATGCAGGCGATCCCGGAACAAGTATCCTTCCCACTCGGTGTATAGTTCCCGGAACGGAGAGGCGGCCGGTTGGTCGGAGGGCCAACCGGATCGCAGGGGCTGTGCTTCCCAGTCGTATAAAAAGCCGTTGATCACGGTGAGCCATTCGCTGTGACGGCTGGAAGCGGCCACATTCAGCAGCCAGGTCTGGTTGGGTAATACGGGACCGCTGATTTCGATTTGATACCCCAGTTCATCGTTCATGTCCATTTGATGTGTCAACCTGGACAGAAGCACGGAAGTATGCTCCCGGAATACCGTGGGCGGATTCTGGAAATCAATCGTCCCGCCATAATTGGACACCGTGTTCCAGCGTTGAAAGGGATCCAGTTCAATGAAGCGATAGTCCTTGAAATCCACGGAAAGGGACCAGGCGCCGGGATACACATTGAGGTTCCAGTACAGACCGTATCCATGATTCACCAGGCTGGATTTCTGGCTGAAAGGATCCAGCGCGTGTACGGTCTTGTCCACATATTCGATATATCCGTCCAGCCAGGACGCATATACCTGTCCCCGAATCCCATGGAGGCGGTGAACCAAGGCCACGGAATCATCCTGAAAAATTCCCAGAATGTGGTTTTCCCGACTTTGGAGGAAGGAGGCGGCCAGGCTGTATTGCCCTCCATCTATC
>RFIZ01000214.1 GCA_003695105.1 Fidelibacterota bacterium | reverse complement strand
GTATGGTCCGGTAAAGTTTCCCAACGTTCTTCCTGGTGGTAATCGCCGGGGCCATACACAAAGGTGATTTGTCCATAAGGAAAGCCATTGACGGTATAGAAGGTCAGAGATTGAATCCGGTTGGACGAATCCAGACGGAATCGGGTTCGCTGTTCGGCAAAATGGAGATGCAATTGGGGCGCAAAAGCCGCTTTCCGGAACGCCACACTCCAGGGTTCACCTTCACCGTAGAGAGTCACTTCTTTCCCGTCGGGATGGTCTCCGCCAATCAGGAGAGTCTGAGTCAGGGCTCCGTCAGGACCATAAGCAAATACCTTGCGTTCGACCGTATCTCCGGAGGCCGAAATGTTTTCCAACAGCAGGGGCTGGTCCTGTTCGTTGAAATAGACGTCCAAGTGGGCGGATTGGTGTCGGGAATGGGCAGGAAGGGGGACGTCGCCCAGAAATGCGGCCCGGTCCCGATAATATTTCACATAGGCGACCTGATTGGTCTGGGACCATCCGATCGTCACTACCCACAAGACCGGCCATAGAGATCGGAGCGACATCAGGGGTTGGACACGATATTCTCGTCCAATGTATTCGAAAGTTGATACCGTACAATCCGGGATGTAGGTGGATCACAGACATAGATCACACCCTGGTCATCCACCGTCAGGGCTGAGGGACTCTCCAAAAATCCGGCAACTTCATGGGTCACAAACGTATCCACCAGCACACTGTCGGTCCCCACGGACACCCAGAGGGTGGTATCCACCACTACTTTCTCCACCCCCGCCTTTTTAAACAGTTTTCCCTGATAATCGAACACCTGGATTTCCCGGGCCCCGGTGTTGGCCACATAGATCATTTGATTGCGATCCACCGCCACATCCAGGGGATGATCAAACCGGCCCAGATCCATGATGGGGTTTATTCCCGGTTGAAAAACAGAAGAATAGACTGTGTACCCGCCCGTCGTCACCGGTTTGATTTTGTGCACCGAAAAATATTCACCCAACTGGGAATAATATATCGATCCGGAATAGTCAACGTCCAGACCGACGGGTTGGTTGACGGTTCCCGACCCGGTACCGTATTGAGCCACGGTTCCGTTGAAAACGCCCCGGTGTGTCCAGAATTCATCGCCGTCGGGAGTACGAACCCAGAGAGCATGCTCCATTTTGATCCGTATGATCCGATCCTGGGCTTCGTCCGTCACGAAAAAGTAATTATCGTTGTTCTCCGTGGTACTCAAGGCCGAAAAACGGGAAGCGGTACTGGAATAATACAGATCCGCCAGTTGGTTGGTGAGGGAATTGCCATCAAAAAGCACATGGACGGCCAACAGGGAATCCAGCACGGAGGAAGCGCTGCTCCACTGAACATTCTCCAGCGACCAGCCCGGTGTATTCGCCAGTTCAAACCATTCCGGCGTACCCGCCGCCGCGTGAATGGTATTGCCGGTATTGTCCTCCACGAAATCACCGCTTTCGGCATAGGCCTCCAATCCGGTGGAATTCCAGATCTGATTCCAATCGTATACCCGGTTGGAGCCGTCGATAAAGAGGACATTCATTTTGGAATCCACATCCACATCGATCGGAGTGGGATGATCCCCATCAAAAGTAGTGATACCCGTCAGGGCTTCGAAACCAGGCTGGAGAACGCCGCTCTGATCCAGAACCCAGATGCTCTGGGCTCCGGTGTCGGCGACAAATACATGACCGTCCCGGGCGATGGAAATTTCGACGGGTGCTTCAAAGCCATAGGTATGGTCCCAGACCGGGCTGACCAGAATATAGGTGGTATCGCCGGCACCAAACTGGGGGGTGGAATCCTGTGCGAGGGGTGCCAGCGGCGACAATTTCACGCAATGGGATACCAGAAGGACCACAGTAAGTATCGGGATGATGCGTCGGATTTTCATTATCGGGATATCCCCAGACTAAAACGGACCGGATCGGAGAGGTGGACCATGTTGGTCCAGGAATAGTCCGCCTGCAGTTTCCATTTCCCCAGGGGAACGGCCAGGCCTGCTCCGGCGGAAAAGCGCTCTTCTTCCTTCCCCAGTTTCACGCCGGAGCGCAGGTAGAGGATCCGGAACAGATTTCCCTCCACGCCCGTGAGGATATATTCGGCGTTGTCTACGGGGTGATTCAATTGAACCGAAAGGGTGAGGTCGCCTTGAGGACGATCGATAATTTCCATTGCGGCTCCCACCTGGAAGAGCGTGGGGGGCGAAAACTCCTGAAAGGCCGTTTCCAGCACCGTTTCTTCCCCGGTATCTGTATCCAGGATCCGTTTGGCATAGGTCCCGTCGGGAGCCGCCTGCGGCCCAAAATGTGTCAAAGCGGCTGAAAACCGCAGGGACTTGTACCCGGTCCAGTAAAAGGTGCCCATGTCCAAAAGGACATCCCGCATACCGATGCCGGCCAGATCTTCTTCCACATCTTTGAGCGTAAGACCAAAACTGAAACGGTCGGTTAACTTCAGGGCATAGGTCAGGCCGAAAAAACGATCCTGATAGGTAAAATAATTTCCGGTTCCGTGGGGCCGGTACTCTGTGGTTTCTTCCATGGGAGCCATGTGGAGAATACCGGCACTGAAGGCCAGATAATGGCGGGAGAACAGATGGCGGGTGATGCTCAGGTAATCGTAGTGAATGTCCGCCGGCCAGTTTACCCGGGAGGAAACCATATCCATCGCACCCAGTTGAGCCAACGTCGCCGGATTGTAATAGATGGAAGCAGCATCCTGGTTCATGGCCACCACGGCCTCACCCATGCCCACGGCCCGGGCGCTGGAACCGATCTTGAGAAAGGTGAAACTGGATGTGCCGACCCGTTGACCGCCCAAAATCGGAAAAAAATTCTGGGCGTTCAGGGGAATCACCAGGTACAGGATCAACAGGAGTCGGAAGCGCAGCATCATTTGAAGATGTATTGAATCCCCAGTTCCACACTCCGGGGGCGACGGAAGCGGGAAGGATCCAGATTGGGATTGGGCCGGTTGATCATGGAATAGGAATAAATCTGTCCCGGGTTGTATCCTTCTCCGGTGAACGGATTGATCCGCCGGGGGATACGGGCATCCAGCAGGTTTTCCACTTCCAGATAGAGCTTCAGCTTCTGGTGACCTACCGGGAAGGATTTGAACAGTTTCATGTCCACATTGTGAACCGGTTCTTTGGCGATGTAGAAATAGGGTTTGTCCCCTTCGTAGGTACCGATATAATAGGGAACGCCGTCGACTTCAATGATGCCGCTGGGATAATCCTTGGTCCCGGGAATACTGCGGGTATACCGGCGTCCGGAAGTGTAGTCGAAACGGAAACTCACTCCCCAGCGCTGTTTGTAATTGTAGGAAATATTGGCGAAACCCTGGAGGGGCCGGTCCCAGCTCATGAAATTTTCACCCAGGGGTTTTTCAGATAATTGGCCGGCCTGAACCAGGAGATTGTCCAGGGGGTTGGAACTCTTTCCGGTAACGATCGAATAGGTGAAATTCACATCGGCGTACCAGTTACGGAAAATCCGGCTCTTCAAAATGACTTCTATCCCCCGGGCACGGGCATAGTCCGCATTGAAATACATATTAAAAGTCAGGTAGGAATATTTCGGATTGGAGGGCCGGATGGATTCAGAGGTTTCGTAATCGAACATGTCTTTCCAGTAGGCTTTCACCTCCAGTACCTGATCTTCGCTGAACCGGTGTTTGATACCCAGTTCGTACTGGACGGTGGTCTTGGGATCCAGGTTCGGATTGCCGAAGACCTGGTAGGTGGACTGGGCAGTGGAATTCAATTTGGCATAGACGTATTGGAAGGTGGGCAACTGGGAAAAATGTCCGTAATAAAAATACAGCACATCATTGTGAGTTACGGGATGGGATATACCGAAACGCGGACTAAGTCGCCCTTTACCCCGATAGCCCAAAAAGGAAAAAGTCTCCTGATTGAATTTTTCCCGGGCGGCATCGGTAATGATGATCGAATTGGGATTATTGATGGCATTTTCCACATATTTACCGGGGAACCAGTAATCATAGCGTACCCCCAGATTGACGGTCATCCCTTCAAAGGTGATGCGATCCTGAATATACGCGGCGCCAAAATCGGTCTTGGCCCGGTAGCGGTCGTAATTGGAACCCAGACCCGTCGTCCCGGCCCAGGGTTCATCGATATCCATGACCTGGAGCGTGGTCAACGAATTTTCGATCCCCCCTTTGACCTTTTGGCGTTCCGTGGGACGGAAGGTCCAGTCGGCATCCATCCGCCAGCTGTCAGACCAGATATCATACCATTCCGGCGCCATCCCGGTATCATAAAATTCATCCCCGTAGGTGATCCGGATATCCCCCTCCGAATTCTGAAAACTGTAATTGATCGGCTGCAGATCCAGCCGCTGACGATATTCCGTCCAGGGCAGATCCTGTACCGCGCTATGTTCCATCGTCACAAAGCGTCCCAAGGTGACTTCATAGAAGGAACGCGTGGACAGGGTATGGGTCCAGTTCAGATTCAACAGGCGGGTTTCCCGGGTAATGGTGTTGTAATTGTCCAAAATCTTGGAATAGGCATAGGGAAAATAGGTGGAGGAAAAGGCCCGGGGCATGAAATAGCCCTGATTGATATTCAGGGAAAAGTCATAGGAAACATTCAGTTTTTTCTTGCTGTTCAGGTCCCAGGTCAACTTGCTGGAAGCGTGCCAGTCATTGTTCTCCCGGGGACTCAGCCAGTCCATGATACGATCGGCCTGGGCCGCCGATACTCCGGGCAGGTCCCAGTTTCGGTGGGGATATAATTTTTTCGCCACCGGTAAGTAGCTGTCGTACACTTTTCCGTAGCCGTTGATGAACATGGAAAACCGACCGGGTAGATCCAGACCGAAAACCCGGGGAATTCTTTCCAGCAGGAAGGACGGTCCGCCAAAATTGAATTCGATCCGGTCCGTATTATAATTGGTGAGAACCTGTTTCGTCATTCCCCAGTGGTCACTGCTGAGTTTCAGAGACCCTTCGTAATGGTCCTTGCCTTCTTTCAGCTTGATATTGACCACCCCGGACATGGCCTGACCATATTCCGCATTATATCCACCGGTAACCACTTCCAATTCTTCGATCGCCTCCGCATTCACGAACACATTGCCCGTCATGCCGGACAGAGGATCCTTTACGGCCATGCCATCCACCACGAACAGGCTTTCATCGATGCGGCCGCCCCGGATATGAATTTCATTGTCCTGGGTGGTGACACCGATCTGTTCCGACAAAATATCCTGGACATCATCCACTACCTTGGCGGTGATCTCGTCACTGCGAATCCGGGCCATAGAGGAAGTCTCGTTCACATCGAAAAGAGGTTTTTTCCCCACTACCACCACCTCTTCTCCCAGAGAGAGGACTGTCTCTTCCATGGAAAAATCCACCACCACCGGTTCCGGTCCCCGCACTTTGACGCCGGTACGCAAAACCACTTTATAGCCAATGATGGAGGCCTCCAGGTCGTAATCACCAACCGCCACCTGATTGATGCGGTAGGTTCCATTTTCATCGGTGGAGGCACCGTAATAGGTCCCTTTTACCAGAATATTCACTCCGATGAGGGGATCACCGGTTTTTTGATCCGTCACCCGGCCCTGGATCGTGCCCGGACCGGATTGGGCGCCCAGCATGGAGCAAATTATCAGCAGCAGGAGACCATGTCTCACGGTTGAAATTCCTCCCGCAACAGGTAGGAAATAAAGGCACCCGCCGATCCGTTCCCTTCCATGATCGGTCGGATTCCGTTATGAATGGGCAGAGACATGAGGACTATTTTTCCCGACAGCGTGGTGGGGGACACCCGAAATTGTCCCAGGCTGGCCACGGTGGGAGTACCGGTCCAGGCATCTCCACTTTGGGGTTCCGCCATGTGATACAGTCCCCGAAGAATTTCAAAGGCGGAACTGTCGGGAACGAAACTTTTCACCCGGATGGCGATCAGCTGGGAAATCTCCAGATCCAGATCCGGTCGAATGTCCGAGATCAACCGGCGACCCGGGAACAATCTTCCGCTGGGGTTCAGCACCGTCGATGATTGCAGCGGAAACCAGGTAAAAGTAGAATCTTTCAAATCCGGCGCATCGATAAAGAAATTCCCTCCGCTCATGACATAACTGGTGATGGAGGAACTGGCTTCCAGATAAGTTTCTTTCTGGGTATAAGCGGAAAACCAGAGGACGGAAGAGAAATAGTTCAGGTTTGCCGTGACATCGGTAGCCGAAAAAGGCAGGGCATCACCTATTTCCCACACGGAATACTGATCGGCGCCCACCACCGTATCCAGGATGGTGCGATACCAGCTCAACGCCTTATTCTCCTGATCCTGGGGAAAATCATCCACCAGTAACACCTGACCCACAACCGGTTTCACTACCCAGACATGGGCTTCATCCGGGTTGGTGGAATCGGGGTAGGAAATGATGGGGGACCGGGCACCGGCAATGTCTTCGACCATCAGATAGAATGTATGGGCTCCCGGTTCCAGTCCCGTTAACGTGACCGAAGAATAGGATGCGGCATCCAGTGTCGTCCAACAGGAATCGCAGGTATCGTCCAGGGCGTAATAGACAGAGATGACCGATTCGATTCCATCCTGATCATAAATGTCCCAAACAAAGGTCCGGGTGGGAAAGGTATAATTTGTATCGCCGGGGAGATCGGCCAGGAGGGGATTGCTGCGGTACCGGAAGGAGACTTCCGGAGGCGAATTCCGGATGGGCAAGACCAGTTCCGCCGGTGTCTCATCGATAAGGCTGTCCTGATCCATGGCCTTGACCTGGAAGCGAAACACATCCAGATCGGTTTGAATCGGAACGAAAAACAACCCTTCCTCGTCCGTAGTGTAGGTCCAACCCTGGTCTGTACTCCAGCGGTAATAATAGCCGATGACATTGCCATCCGGATCCTCCCCCCACCAGTGCAGCCACTGGCGGCTGGTTGTGATAGTGGTGAACGCATGCTCCAGGGTATCCCAGACCATTCCCGGATCGGGCTGCCCGGAAAAGTCGTAGGTCCAGGTGGTATCGTATACCGTGGCACCGGTAGCGGGATCTACGGTGGTATCCACGTGCGACACCGCAGCATACAAAGTATCCCGGGCGAGCAGGGAGAGGTAGGTCTCCGGCGGCTGGTTGGCCAGCGGCTGGGATGGATCCTCATATTCCCAGAGTGAACAGGATATCAGGATCAGAGTCAGCGTCGTAAACAGGAATCGTGGCATGGAGTCGGATAGAGAGGGGGTGCGGGATACCCCGCACCCCATTCTCCTGATTAACGAATCAACAGCATCTTCCTTTCGGCCATGAAGGAACCGGCTTTCAGACGATAGATGTAGACGCCGGAACTGACCGGATTTCCTTCATTATCCCGACCATCCCAATTGACCACATGCATCCCCGGACCGTACTGATCGTTGATCAGGGTACGAACCTGGTAACCGAGCACGTTGTAAATGATCAGTTTGACCTGCTCATTCCCACCCAGATCAAACCGGATCCGGGTTTCGGGGTTGAAGGGATTGGGATAATTGGGATGCAGCGCATAGGTCAACGGCGCCGGGACATAATCGTCGTTCACGCCCAGTTGACCCAGATCGGCCATATCCCGTACCTGGATTTTGTAGGTACCGAAACTGAAGTTGAAAATCCCCGATACGGTCTCCAGGGTGGATCCGACCTGAAGGGCGCCCAGAAAGGCGTCGGCTTCAGCGTTGGCCATATCATCATCGATCAGACAGGTAATCCCGCTGCCGTCATCCACACTCCAGTCATATTGATTCACGGACGAAACCGTCACATTGTGGAGCGTAACTACCACCCCTTCGTAGGACTCGACCTCGTCGGCATCCTGAGCTAGGTCCGAAGTTCCGACCGAAATTCCGCCGATATAATGTCCGCTGGAATGCACCGTTACATCGGTAACGTCCACCAGTTTGGTGTTGTTGTCCCATTTGAAATGCCAGGCAGGATCATATTCTTCCACGGTACCGGTCACGGTGATGGAATCACCTCGTGTCAGGGTAACCCCCGAAGGCGGATCGAAGATAATTCCGTTCCAGGGACCTTCGGCGCTCTGCATGGCATAGGCATGGTACCCCGAATTCGCCTGGGCCGTATCACCCGTGACGATTCCGCTCAGTGTGACCACGCAGCCATTGAAGGGCGAATCACCCACCGGCCAGGATGTCATCTGCACATCGGCAATCGTGAGACCGGTCGAATTGGTGACGTAGCCGAACTGGAGAGCGGTTGTGTCACCCGGCAGGGTACTGGTTTTCGCTGAGGCCTGGTCCACACCGTCATCCGTCGCCTCGATGAAGTAATCCACATGGGCTCCTTCCGCCCCCGTGGCCGGGATATCGCCGACCCAGGCGGTGGAGTCCGTGTTGGCCATGGATACCGTGGAATAATTCACCCCATCGGTGGTGTACACGATCAGGGCCGAGGCGATAGCGCTGTTGTCCTCAATCTGAGCCGTAACGGTGACGGCATCATTCGGACCGGGAACACAGGGATCCCGTTCGACGCTCTTGATATTCGGGGGTCCCGCTCCAAAGACGATGTCAGAAGGATACAGGGGTTCCAGTTTATAGGCGGTGGAATCGGAGTAACTTCCATAGTGATGATAAATCCAACCCTCGATGGAGGTGATGTAGGAACCCACCGGCGGGCGGCCATTCGCATTCTGCCAGGCATTCAGACTGTCGGAATCATCATCCACATGGACAGAACCGGTACCGTCGTCGATGGCCCATTCACCATAGGGAAGATCGTTGGCTGTCACCACGGCGTTCTCAGCCCTTACCATCACCGTACCCCATTGTTCGGCTTCGGTCGGCCACCGGAGATCTCCGGTATTCACCACCGGAACCGTCGGCTGAGGCTGTCCAAAATCGAGGAGGTCTATGGGCTGAGTTATGAAGAGCTCCGTCATATTGGAACCACTGGTCCGGTATTCGGACACATAGCCCGTCGCCCGGATGACATCCCCTTCATACAACACCGGGAAGGCGGTGGAGTCGGGATCGTAGGACAGGATGGAACTCCAGGGACCACCCAAAGTATCCTGAAAGATAAATTTCACTCCGGCGCCGGCGAAACTCAATCCGGTGGGCATGGTGACAACGCCGTACACCGTCACCGTATCACCGCGCATGTAGGAGGTATCCGACTCCGTATCAAAACCGGCTTTCAACAGATCACTATACAAAACCTGCTGAATCCGCTGGAGACGTACATCGCCGGATTCCACCACATCCCGGGCCAACCGCGGCTGGAGCTTGGTGTTGCTGTAGGAATAATCCAGACAACCGGTTACACTCGTCAGGATTTGACCTTCCTTGGGATGGTAGAAATAATCCCATTTGTCATCGACGCGGAGTGAACCCGTGCCGTCATTCACGGACCATTCACCAAAGCCCAGATCCGGATTATCCACGGTGACATCATGGACGGTGATCAGACAGCTCTCATAGGCTTCCGCCTGAGGACCGCCGGTGGCCACTTCACCAGAGGAAACCAGCTCCGCCGGGATCATGTTCTGGGCGGGGCCGTGGATGGTGAAAGCGGTGACATCTCCCAGTTCCGTCATGCCATAATATTCGGAAACGGTTCCGGTGATGGTTACGCTATCCCCTTCCGCCACAGAATGAACGGTTCCGGCAGGCGTGGAGAAATCAAAGGTGTCCCAACCGCCGGAACTGTACACCATGATACCGTTCCAGGGTCCGGGGGCGTCCTGCACAAAAATGAAGTGATTGCCGGAACTGCCCCAGAATTCGGCAGTGACAATCCCGCTGATGGTCACCACCTGCCCGTCCAGCGCCGAAGCATCGGAGCCGGTACCGGTCGTATCCTGGATGGAAGCGATCGGTGTGATATTGGACGGAGTCGCAAAGGTTACACTGAAGGTGGCGCTGGTGTCTGCGTTGGCATCGGAATCGGTGAGAATGGCATAGAAGGCCGCCGTGGTTCCTTCCGCCTGTCCCGGAATCGTGTAGGAATAGGTGGAATCACCGTTATCCGTCATTCCGTTGGCCGTAAAGGCGCCCCCGTCGAAGGAGACATAGAGATCCACCGTCAATCCCGGTTTGTCATCAAAAGCGACGACGGTTACGTTCACATCTTCATTGGGCAGAGGAGCCGCCGGGGCGAAATCGAGACTGACGAGAGTAGGTCCTATGGCAGACGTAACGATATCATCGGCGGAACGGGGATTGACAGCATATTGACTAAACGAATAATCGACCACGCCGGTAATGGAATCAAAAAAGTCGCCAACGGCGGGGGTAACCGAGAAAAAGGCGTCGTCGATCTGGCATTCACCGGTGCCGTCGTCCACATACCATTCGCCGTACGAATTGGCCGCCTGAGTGACCGTGACGTTGGTCAGTGTCACCAGTAACCCCTCGTAGGGTTCCCCGGTATCGGAACAACCGCCGTTTAACGCTCCGGTTGTAATCGGAATCGGGTCCCAGAGAGCATTTCCGGACGAGTGAATCGTCAAATCCGTCACGGAACCCAGCTCGGTGAACCCATAGTATTCGCTCACCGTAGCAGTCAGCGTGACGGAATCGCCCTGGGCCATGGTTACGCCGCTGTCATAGATGTAGATACCGTCCCAATCTGTTCCGCCGTCCTGGAGATAATATTTGTTGGACCCGTTGGTCGCGGTGATTTTTCCCGATACCGTAACCGTATTCCCGAGTTCCGGTGAATCATAACATCCGGATCCCAGGGTGGTGGTGTACTGGATATCGTGGATGGGAGTCGTCGTTGCCAGTTCAGTAATCCAGGTGGTGATCAGATCGATATTCGATTGAGACAACCCTCCGGAGGGTGGCATCTGACCGCCGTAGGTTCCCGTGTTGTTGATCTTGTTCCACAGGACGGATGCATTGGGATCCCCGCTGGCGACCCGCAAGGCCGGCGCGTATCCCTGAGAGACCACATCCACCAGGTTGTTATAACTGTTGCCGGTGGTCAGGTTCAGGCCCCCGTTTCCGTTCGTACCGTGACAGGAGGTACAGTTGGAATTGAAAATGGGCTGAATCTGTGTGTCGAAATCGACGGTCTGAGCGGAGAGGAACCCGGTCAGAACCAGCACAGTAGTGAGTAACGATTTCTTCATACGATTCCCTCTTTTTTTTGGTTACTTAATGATGAGGAATTTACCCTCTTTAATTTCCCCCGTATCCAAGTTTTCTACGGTGAAAAGATAAAGTCCGGTGGCGGTGGCCTGATCGTAGCGGGTGATCAAATCCCAGGCATGTTGTCCGCCGCTCATCCGGGGGTTCTTTTGCGACGGGATATTTTCCACGTCCTGTCCGCGGTACTGTTCGTCGTGTTCCAGCACGTCCACCAGATCGCCCGCCAGGGAAAAAATGCGAATTTCCGCCCGGGGCGGCAGATTCTGGAACCAGATCATCTGTTCCCGGTTGCCGTATCCGTCCCAGGTGGCCTGACCCCGGTATGGGTTGGGATAGACGGTCGGCGTCCCCGTCCAAACAGAGGAGGCTTTCACGCCGGGAATGACATAGACCCGATTGGCAGAGACGGCGCTTTCCAGACTGGCCAGATTGGATTCCGGATCACCCCGGTCAAAGGCTGTAACCGAATAATAGTTCATCCAGCCGTTTTTCACCCCCCGGTTGACGAATTTGTACTGGTAATACCGTCCGTCGATTTCTACGCTATCCGGCTGGCCTTGCTCATTGGTGATTCGGATTGCATCGAAACCCGTGTTGTAGCCCACGTCATGGAGGGGATCGATCCGGTCGAATTCTGCCAGCAGAGTAAATTCCGGCATGGAGTCGGTGACGGTCTTCCGGGCACCGTAAATCCGGTAGCCTTCGAAATCTTTTTCCCGGCTGATAGGATCGATAAAGTTTTCGGCGTTATCCTGCCAGTAGATGGTCACTTCCTGATCGCCTACATCCACGGTCATGTTGGGCACGGGGGGCGGTTCGGGAAGGATAAATCGATTCAGGACACCGTCGCCGTTGATATCCTCTCCGGGATCCAGCCGGTTGTTCCGGTTTTTATCCTCGCCGTCATACGCTTTCTGCGCCCAGTCGGCATTGATATGCAGATTGGCGCGCCGGGCCGGACTGTCCTGGGATGTGCCGGCCCACCGTGCGGCCACTACGGCGAAGACGACCTGGCAGGTTTCACCCGGAGGCAACCGCCAGTGGACGGAATCCGGTCCGGCCGGGATCGAGCCAAACGGGCCCGCAGATACCAGAAACAACCAACTGTTGGTCTGGTTGGGGTAACCGTCATTTCCGTATATCCCCGTGGCCGGATCTCCCTGGGGTACATCGGAAGACATTTTGCTGTAGCGTTCATCATCCACCAGGGGCATGCTGTATTCCGGATAGTCCGTATTGTTGGAGTTGGTCCAGACCCATTGCTGGTAATGGGTTTGAAAATGAGTACGGGGAACACTTCCCCCCAAAGGGGTGATACCGATATAGGATTCCGCCCAACCGTCATCCCCGTCAGCGTCGTACTGATAGGCGATATCCCGGGTGAACCCCGCCGCATCGACACTCCGGTCGAAGCCGTCCAGATTGTCATACCAGGTAAAGCCGCCTCCGGGGGTATAAATATCGGTGTAATTCATATTGGCAACGGAGGCATCCGCCCAGATCCCGGCATAGAGATCCCGAATGGTATCCGGTGAAGCATTGGTGATGCTATAATTCAGAATAACAAAAGCATCGGCGAAAGAAAAATTCCAGGCATACGATTCCAGATGAACATCGATTCCCAGGGGTGTGTGGTTGGGAATCCCCAGATTGTCCGATACAGTCGATCCGTAATCTTTGAAATCCATCAGGAAGTCCTGGTGTGACACGGCCAGGGGCGAATAATACTGGGCCATGGAATCCTGGGAGGTGGAGGCGATGGAAGAACGGATAGTCACATCCGAATTGGCAAAAAATTCGAACCCTTCCTGACCGGATTCAAACACGCCGTCCACGATGGAAGTGGATACCCGCCGTTGGCCATTGACGATGCCGCCGATCCAGAGACCGGCGAAAGAGAAATGCTCCACATTTTCCCGGAGGATGTCGGTATGTTGTTTATACTGACAAGAAGGCTGAATTTTGCCGTCGATGGGGTTCCAGCCGTTGCCCAGAATGCCAAAATTGGTGACCGTCATCCCCAGTTGCCCCACGGAAGTATACAAATTATAGATATCCGGATATTGGCCGGTGGATTTATGCAGCTGAAAAGGGTGTAAATCCCGGGCGAATACAGTACCGGAAGCATACAGCAGAATGCCTGCCCACAGAAGGGTGTGCCAGCTTTTGACGCGTGAAAAAATCATGGAATACTTGTGTACCGGAATGTCCGGAATTTTCAGTTCGCAGGGGCGGATAACTTAACGAGAGTAAAAACCGAATCCAACGGTAAGAACCGAAAAATTTCCGCCGTATCCGGCCTATTTCAGTAGCAAAGCCTTGGTGGTGCCAGTCCCGGATCCGGATGCAAATCGAATGATGTAGACCCCACTGGGCAAGGATCCGGCCTGCCAGTGCAGAGTGTGGGTTCCGGCAGTCTGGCGACCCTCCACCAGAACGGCCACGGTACGTCCCTGGACATCTGTGACCGACAGATTCACCTGATCCGAAACGGGGAGTCGGTAACGAATGGTAGCGGTTGCATTAAAGGGGTTGGGGTAGACCGGCTCCAGACCGTAGCGCACCGGGAGTGTGGGCTGGTGGTCCGCAACGGCCAGAGGATGATCCCAGGCCTGACCCGGCGTACCCAGATCTCCCAGACCGTAGGGGGTCGTGGCCGCATGCCAGTTGGCCGGATCATTATTATCGGCGTTAAAATCATCGATGTACATGGCTACTCCGCTGGCATAAGGAAAGCTACCGTCGTACTCGACCTGATCCACCAGGTGGTTCTGCTCGTCATATAGATAGATCTCATCGTCGGAGTTGCTCAGGAGGAAACTGCTCAATTCATAATCCACCGGCACTCCGCCGTTGCTGTTGGGATCCCCGTTCCGGGCACACACCAGGTATCCGCCCGGTTGAAGCATGAGGGATCCGGAGGCCGGAGCAATGACATGGTGATCCACACCGCCGTCGGCCAGCGTCCATCCGGTCAGATCTACTGCCACCGTATCATTGTTGTACAGTTCGATCCATTCACCGTAGGAGTCGCTGACTGCCGCCGGGTTGGGCATGATCTCCGACACGACCACCTGGTAAGAAGAATTCACCAGATCGGTAAAGTCCAGGTCCATCATCACCGGAATATGGTCGGAGGCATCCACCAGGGCATTGGCCACCTCCGGCGGGACCGCCGTGTTGTTTCCTTCATTGATTCCCATGTTGAAATGATTGCCGTCGTTGCCAAAGGCCTGGTACGTACCGGGAAGGTAATTGCACCGGGTGGGCGCCAGGATCGCCGCCGAAGCAAAAATGAAATCAAAGCGGTCATCCATGCCCCCGAAGCTGGCCCGTGGCGATTGGGTGTGAACATCGGCAAAGGCCGAATTATTGTGCCAGTACCCAATCCGGTTCACGGGATCGAACAGGCGACCGTCATTGTCGTCCGTGGAATCCACCAGCACCTGAAACCCCGCCTCGCCGCTATGATAAAAATTAAAATCGCCCATGACCAGGAACTGGCTTCCGGCCGGCAGAGTGTCCAGATACTGACGCAGCAGGGTGGCTTCCGCTGCCCGGGTGGCCTCATTGTCCGAACCGCTGCTGGCTTTCAGATGGATGCCGTAGAAGCGGATTTCTTCACCCGATGCATTATGGAGAAAGACAAATTCAATGGCGTCCCGTAGTCCCCAGGAATTGGTGATATCCACCACCGCCGTACTGATAAACGTCAACAGTTCCGGCCGATAATAGAGGGCAATATCCTTATCCGCCGTCTGGCTGGTAAAGGGAGCGCCCACATACGTACTGTCCTGACTGTAATTGAGAACATCGGTGAGAAAATGGTCGTATCCGGCCTGATCTACCAGTTCTTCTACCATGATGACATCCGGAGCGGCGGCGTTGATGACTGTACGCAGGGCAGCTTCCTTGGCATCATCATTGCCGTTGAAGGCCAGTACGTTGTAGGCCATGACCCGCACCGTCGAAGCGGATAGCCCCTGACAGAAAACGACCCACAGGATGCAAACCATGAAACGAAACCGAAACCCATGTCCCATATAATATTCCTTCGATCAATGAAAGGTAACTGACGCCGGGTGGTCCTGTCTGCTGTAAAGACCCCTGACTGCGGAGAAGTTAAAACATTCCGGCCAATCTACCGTGGTCAAATACGCCGCATTGACAATCGGCCGGTCGGTTATCCCACTCCCCGGGACACGTAGACGAAACGATACCCCTCTTGCTCCAGGCGGGGAATTTCTTCCTGAAGAACCAGTAGCGTATTGGGACGAGCATGGCCGATGCCGATTACGAATCCATACTTTTGAGCCAGGCGCGCCAGTTCCCGCACCTGGTGCCGCACCAGATCCGGGTCGGCATCGTTGTCAAGAAACACCGATCGATGGCCGGTGGGAACTCCTTCCTGGTGCATGACGTCTTCCACCACCGATTTCGCCGTGGTGCGGCTGTCGATGAAAAACAGGCCTTTCGCTTTCAGGAAGGCCGCCACTTCCCGCATCAACCGACGGTCTTCCGTGGCCTTGCTCCCCTGATGATTGTTCATACCGGCAATAAAAGGCAACTCCCGGATCACTTTCTCCAATCGCTGGCGAATGGCTGTCGCACTCATGGATGTCAGGAGACGGTAGTCTTCCTCTCCCCTGACCTTCCCATGCGTCTCCATGGGCATGTGGGCGATGACCTCAAACCCCTTGCGATTGGCCGCTTCGGCGAAGGAACGACTGTAACGATGCCCCGGAATCACAGCGAAAGTGAGGGGCACCTTCAACTCCAGGAAACCCTGGGATACGGCGTCGTCCCGGTAGCCGAAGTCATCGATGATGATGGCAATCTCTCCCAGAGACGGCGGGCGGCGGACCGGAACCGGCTGTTCTTCCGTTGATTCCGGTTTCGGGAGCGGGGGAGTCGGTGTCCTTTCTTTCCGGAGGACCAGAATGCTCAGGACAATGACCGCACACCCCAGGATGAAAGTCGCCCATTTCCAGCCGGTGTCCTTTGGGGGCATCAGGGCAGGCGGGTTGACAGTTCTATGTATTGAGGGACGCCCAGTCCCTGGGAACCGACCTGGAAAGCGTACCGAAGCGAAAACCGCCCGGTGTCATATCGAAATCCACCGGATACGGAGGCCACCTCCGGACTGGCCTGGGATCCCAGGTACAGGTGCAGCGCCTTCCAGTGCAAATCGTTCCCCAGCGAGACCGTCAATTGCCCCGGTTGGGAGATCCATCCCAGCCCCACCAGCACCCGGTTCTGGATCGACTGAGACGGCCAGCGATAACCCAATCCTACCAACCCTTCCGTTGGCAGGGCCAGCTCCGACCGACCCAGTGGGGCCGCCCTTCCCACATGCAACAGGGAGAGTCCCCAGGTCAGGTTGGAACTGAAGTCGTGGGTAATCCCCAGATCCAGGGCGGCTCCGGTGGAGGAAGCCTCATACAATTGCATCCAGATGGCCGAGAGGGTAGCGCCCCAGGACCAGGGCCCCGTCCGGCGGGACCAGGTTTCCCTGACTTCCAGCCCATAGGCGCCATAGCGGGCAATGGGTTGATCGGTGGGACGCTCCGTGCGGAGTTCCAAACGATCCAAAGAAACGGTTCGAATCTGAGTGAGCCAGGCCGTTGGGGTCCGCGAAAAACCCAGAGCCAGACGGGAGGTGCGGACTCCGGCGAGCCAGGTGCCACTGGACAGGAGTACCGTAGGAGCCTGTCCATCCCCGGGAATCAACGCCGGGTTGGTTTCACCGGATTCACCGGCCACCGGTGTACGCCCCAGGGCCAGGACTTCCGTTGAGGTGGGAACGGCCAGAAATTGGGGCCCGACGGCCAGAGCAACGGACCCGCACAAGACCGTCAGAAGCAGTTTAGAACGAAATGGCATAGGTGAGGACATGGGCGAATCCCGTTGGCAGTTCCATTACAAAAGCATAATCCAGATGGGAATCCTGCTCCTGCACCAGGGAATACTGCAATCCCAATCCGAGAGCTACCCGATTGTTGCCAAATCCGGCCCGGAGGAAATAGTGGTCCCGGTAACGGTATTCCGCCCCGGCCCGGAACGACAGACCGAGGGTATATTGGTGGTCGGTGATGTATCCCACATCACCGGAGAGGAAAAAGTCCTGCAATCGATAGGTGGTTCCCAGGCGATAGATGGTGGGAAACGATTCCTTGTACACCCTCCCCTGTTCGAAAATCTGCCCCGTGTTCCACTGGTAGGCGGAATTCAAATCCTGAATCATGAGTGCCACTTTCCAGGGAGAATCGGGGTACAGGATGATGCCCAGGTCTACGCCGGTTCCCTTACCGGACAGGTTATCGGCATTCACCGGGAGAGACTGTAACAGGATTTTCACATTGATTCCCACGGCCAGCCAGGACTGGATCCGCTGAGCAAAACTGAACAGGAAAGCATCTTCTCCCGTCTCCAGGGATTCGGTATGTTCCCCGGAGGTCGTCCTCCCGTCAATGTTCGTCACTCCGGTGCCGATCCAGGCCAATCCCACCCCACCGGTAGGTGGCAGTCGCATGGCCAGACTGGATGCATTGAATTTCCGGTCCAGACTCAATCCCTGGTACGTGAAGGCAAATTGTCGGTTTTCCAACAAAGCGATTCCGGCCGGATTGTGGTACGCCACAAAGCCATAGTCCTGCACGGCCGTAAAGGCACTGCCCATGGCGATCGACCGGGCCGTGACCCCCACCCGTAAAAAGCTCCCGGGGCGACCGGCATAATCCGCGCCCTGCAGGAAATCTCCCGCACCCAGGCACACCAGGACTATGAGAAGAAGGATGCGCTTCATTTCACCACAATGAGTTTCAGCCATTCCGTCTTGGTATCATATTTTAGCCGGATGAAATACACCCCGTTGGCAACCAACCGGCCCCGTGAATCCCGTCCGTCCCACTTCAAGGCACCGGTAGCCGTTCGCCGGTCATAGGAGGCCTGGTAGACCTTTTCCAACGCAAAATTGTATACCTCCCAGTCGATGACATAGCTCTTTTTTACATCCGTATGAATCCGGACGTACCCGTCACCATTCAACTGATTGTGCGACAGGGGGGAAAACGGATTGGGGTAGGCGTAGACCTGAGCCGGGTCGAATTCCGCCCGAAAGATGGTCCAACTCTGTCCCTGGAAATTGCGGGAACGGGCAATTCCGTCCGGAGTCCCCAGCCAGAGCACCGGCTGGGGGTAATATGCACGGGTATCCGGTGCGGCGCTGAAGACCGTATTGGAAAGGATTTCCTCCGCCTGGAGGGTTTGAAGCTGATGCGCCGGCTGGTACAAGGCCCAGTTTTCTCCGTCATCGGAACGCCAGAGACCGTTCTCCGTGGCAGCCAGGATAATGGAATCCACTGCCACCACATTGTAGGCTCGTTCACCCAGGAGAGTCATGTGCCACGTTTCCCCGTCATCACGGGTATAACTCAATCCCCGTTGTTCGCCGGGGGAATCGGCATTCAGGGTGACGGCCCAGATGATCCGCTCTCCGTTCCATTGCTGACGGGCAATACTTACCACCCAGTTGCCGGACAGTCCGTCTTGGGGGTAACGATAATGTTGCCAGTCAATGCACCCGTTGGGCCCCAAAATTCCGCGGTTGATCCCATTCGCCGTCCCCACCCACACCGTGTCTCCATAGGCCAGGACAGAAAAGGCTTTATGATTGTGATTGCCGCCGTCTCCTGGATCCCGCGGGTTGAGATAAAAATTGTTGAGTACATCCTGTCCGGAATTGTTCAGGGTGAAGGAAGCGGGGTCGCAGGTATTCAGGGTATCCAGATCATCCGGCGGTAACGGGACCCGGTCAAAATTTTGTCCGCTGGTGAGATCGAAGCGGCGCAAGCCGCCGCCCCAACTGGCAATCCAGAGGTATCCTCCTCCGATGGAGGCATCGTAGGTGACGTTGGTATGGTCCGTTGTTACCGGAAGGGCACGAAAATATTTGTTGGCAAAGGGAGCCAGCGAATCGGCCGGCTGATCCACGGGTTGAGCGTAGTAGGTCCAGGTAGGGATGGAATCCTGGCCCCGGGTTGTATAATACAATCCGCCCCCTACAGCCACATCTACATCCCGCGTGGCGGTGGCCACCAGCACCGCCTGTCCGGAGACGGCAATGGCGGAAATCCCATCCGTCACCACGTCCTGAGCTCCCGTGGTGAGCTGAAGGGTATCCAGCATGGCTATGGTGAGCGAATCCCGCATAAGGGCCAACCCCCGGCTGGTACCGAACCAGACCAGGGAATCTCCCTGCAACCGGATTTCGGATATGATGTTGCTGGTGAGCCCCGGCGTTCGCTTCAACCGCACCGGTTCGGGACGGATAGACCAGCGTTCCGGCAATACCGTCTGACTCCACAGACCGGAGACCAACGCCAGCAAAAGCACGGAACTACGCTTCACTGGATTACCACCTGTTTGGTGACCGGTCGGCTCTTTTCTCCGCCCAGATCGACTGCTTCGAATATCCAGTGGTACGTACCGGTGGTAGCCGCCGTCCCCAGCGCCACCTGAAAGGAATAGATCCCATCCCGCGCCACCGAGTCCCCGCTGGTGATATTGGGCTCGTATAACACCTGACTTCCCCCGTCATCATAGAGATAGATGGGATTGCCGCCGTTCATGAAGGAGTCCAATCCGGTATGGTAAGAACGGAATCCCACCCAGCGGATATCATCCAGTCCGTTGGCGTCGTGAACCTGACAGGTGATCAAATACAAATCAAAACCGGAAGAGGGACGCACAGCCGTGTCCGGCCCGGTCACCCGAAGAATCACGGGTCGTAAATTTCCCAGATAACGGGATTCATTCCGCTGGTCCGTAGCGGTGCGAAACACCAGCCGAAGCTGAAAATAGACCCGGCCGGTGTCGGTGGAAGAAATCACATTGGCCAGATAGGGAGTGGAATTGCTTACTTTTCGGCTGTACCGGTTATCGCCGGGAAGGATATCGCCGGTCAGACCCGAATCGTTCAGGGCGATCACGTCGGGTGTCCGCAGGGAATCGGTTCCCGTCCATCGGATCAAAACACTGTCTAACCGGGACGGAAAATAATCGGGTTGCAGGGCCACGGCGAAATAGAGTTGGTTCGTATCCTGCAGATAGGAGAATTCAATCTCTTCCACCGGGTCACCAGCGGGAGTGGACACCTGAGGGGCGGGACAGCCCCAGAGAATCAAGCCAGCCAGAAGGATCGCCACGGAACGCATGGGGGGAAAATAGGGAGGGCTCAAACGCAATTCAATCCTTCCTTCCCCGGCGAACCAGGAAATTTTCCAGCAGCCGACCCACCTGCCCCAGACTGGCGGGCGAACATTGTTCCGGGGTATCCCAATGGGTATGCCAATAGTTGGTCGCCTGATCCGGATAATCGAAATCGATCAGGTCCACCGCCCGGACCCCGCCGTACCGAAACAAGGGGATATGGTCATCATAGATCGTCAACGCCACCCGATCCCGGAAAGCCGGTAGTTTCATCTCCCGGGCCAGTCCCCACAGGTCGTTTACCAGCTCCGGATTTTGCCGATAGGAATTCCGTTCGATGAAGAGAGTCAACTGTTTATCACCCACCATATCCAGCACGATGCCCTCTTCCGGCAACGGCAGCGGAGGATTCTGGGCCAGAAACTCGGATCCCTTGGCGTAGCTTTGGGGCAGTCCCGGCTGTCCCAGATCCTCTCCGTCCAGTAACACCACGAGGACCTGAAAAGGGAGGTCCATGGCTTGCAGGTGCTGAGCCATTTCCAGTAACACGGCTACACCGCTGGCGCCGTCATTGGCCCCCAGAATCGGTTCCTCCTGGTAAAAGGGATCCGGATCTTCATCGGCCCAAGGCCGGGTGTCCCAGTGAGCCGCCAGTAAAATTCCCGGCGGTTTTTCCCGACCGTATACGGCCAGAATATTGGACAATGCATAGACATCACCGTTGCGGGGGTCACTTTGAGTGAATGGTTGAAAGAAGACGGTATCGGCCGTTTGCTCCAGCTCCGTTTTGAGCCAGTCCCGGCAATCGTAATAGCCGGCCGATCCCGGATTGCGGGGCCCGAAATCACACTGTTTTTCCAGATAGTGGAACGCGCGCCCCTGATCAAACCGGAAGGAGCCTCCTTCACAGCCGTTCAAGCCCGTAATCAGTGTCAGGAGCAGGAACGTGTGCCGGGAGATCATCCGCTGATGGCCAGGTTCAGATCGAAACCAAAGTCCCGGTCGATTTTTTTCCCGGTGGCATTGGTTTCGGTTTCACGGTATTCATAATTCATTCCCCCGGTTACCTTGGAAGTAAAAGAATACTGGATGCGCAATCCCACCTTCCACATGGTGTTCAGTGTCAACCGGGTAAACTTGTTTTCTTCCTTGGATCCGAAGGTTTCACTTTTATTGGAATCGTAATTTAAGGTAAAACTCATGTTATTCTGGATGCGGAAATCCTTCATGAACGGCAGGGGGATGGTGAACCCGCCCCGGTGATTGTAACTGCTGGAAGCCGTCCAGGAGTTCTCTTTTCGCATGGACAGTCCCTGATCCCGTTGCTCCACAGACGTGGACTGATTCCGCCGCACGGTAACCGAAATATCTTTTGCCAGAGTCATGGACAGTCCCAATAAGGGAGAAAAACTCTGGTCAATGGTGGAATTCGTCAGGTAGTCCTGGTTTTGACTGATGAAAGGATCCGGTTGAAAGAAGTCCATCCGACCCACCTTTTGGTTTTCAATTTTCCAGGCCATGGTCTGTTTTCCGGAATAGGCATGCTCCAGAGTGGCGTTTTGAACCACCTTTTTGATGATAGGCAGTTTTTCCAAACCGGTTATCCGCACGCTCCAGCCGGTGAACGGACGCCCCTTGTCCAGGACCTTCCCCCATGCCAGGTAATCCCGGGACAGAGTCCGCTTGTCCAGACCGGCTCCATTGAGACTGGCTGACGTATTTTGGGTATAATTCACGTTGATGGTGATGCGGGGCGTGGGCTTAAGTCCGGAACGTATCGAAAAATCCCGACTGAATTCCCAATTCCCGGTATTGATCCCCACATTGGGAGAATGTTCCAATCCATGGTCGGGCAGCCAGCCAAACTTATATCCGTTAGGCACGCGTCCGATCACCCCTTCGCCGGTGCGGTTCAACCCCTGGTTATAACTGATACTGATGGGACTGATTTTTCCGGCCGTCGTATGCAGAAAATGGAGGAAATCGTTTTCCTTGGCCGCTGGTGAAGCAGCCGGAGCTCCG
>RFIZ01000213.1 GCA_003695105.1 Fidelibacterota bacterium | reverse complement strand
GATTTCAGGTTCTACCATACTTGCGTGCTCCCAGCCCGGCCGTCGTCCACAAGAACCGGGGAAACCCTGTCCACCTTCCGGAGCTGATGACACCGACTGCATGCGCCCGGTTGAGAGGTACGGGGGATTTTACCGGTCCCGACCCCGTCAGACAACGGATCGGGTAAAAAATGTCCCAAATGGGGTGGGAAAAAGTCCCAAACGAGGTGGATCTATCGGGAGTGTTTGGATAAAAAACGTCCTTTTCGGAAGCGGAAGAGGGTCAGGCCGGGGCGCCGGTTCCCGGCCGTTTCGTCGGATTTAGACCGGTTCGAATGGGAGAGAGTGGATCTGGATGGTTGACCCTGAAACAAGTGTCGCCGGGCCGTGGCTTCCGCCGGTTCGGGAGCGGGAAGTGGGCTGGATCCGGATCCACACCAGGAGAAAGGGGAGGGAATGTCTTCCGTTCAGGAAAGGGGAGATTCCTGACGGCGGATCAGATCGCGGGGAGATTGACCGAAAGTATTTCGGAACAGGAGCGAAAAATACCCCACTTTGGTGAATCCCACGGCCCGCGCTACCTCCGCGACCGTGGACATGGCCCGTTCCTCCAGGAGCTGTTTGGCTCGCAGCAAGCGAATCTGGCGAATAAAATCGGTGGGTTTCAGTCCGGTGATGTCCTTGAGTTTTCGGTATAACTGACGCCGGCTTAAAAATACTTTCCGGGCCAGGACTTCCACGGTAAATCTCTGATCGGATACATGCTCTTCCACCACGTTGCGGATTTGTTCCAAAAACGCCCGGTCCACCGAATCCAGATCCATCGCCTCCGTTTGCCAGGTGACAATCTTCCGCATGAATTCTTGCATTAACTGTTTCCGTAACTCGATGAGGTTGTGAATCTTCAGTTTCAATTCCCGGGAACTGAACGGTTTGGTGATATAGTCGTTGGCCCTCACTGTTAAACCCTGCAGCCGGTTTTCCTCGCCGGCCTTGGCCGTCAGCAGGATGAACGGAACATTTCGCAGGACATCGTCTTCCCGGATCGCCCGGCACAGTTCTATGCCGTCCATTCGGGGCATCATGATATCGCTGATGATCAGATCCGGAAGAAGGCTCCGGGCTTTCTCCAATCCTTCTTTTCCGTCGGCCGCCTCTTCGACCCGATAGGGTGGAGACAGATGCTCCCGCAGGTAGGCCCGCATGTCGCTGTTATCCTCTACGATCAAGACCGTACCGGTGTCTTTCGGTAACGACGAGGCGTCCGAAACGGCGGCTTCCACCTCGGTTTCATCCGTACCAAAATCTCCGTCCACCGGCCGATCGGCTCCGGATTCATCGGCCAACGCCTCCCCGTCCAGATGAGCGTTCCCTTTCGGCAGGGTCACCGTAAACGTGGTTCCGGCGCCGACCCGGCTCTCCACCGAGACCTCACCCCCGTGTAATTCCACGAATTCTTTTACCAGGGCCAAACCGATGCCGGTCCCTTCGTACTTGCGGGTGGCGGAGCTGTCCACCTGATAAAACCGATCGAAGATTCGGGATAGGGATTCAGGCGGAATCCCCGGCCCCGTATCCGTAACCTGAATGGTGATAAATCTTCCCGCGCCCCGGTCATTGGATTCACCTCCGGCATCCCGAAGCACGACAGTCACCTTTCCCCCGTTCGGAGTAAATTTGACGGCATTGAACAAAAGATTGTTCATCACTTTTTCCAGCTTTTCCGGATCATAATACAATTCCAGTCGGGGACAATCCGTCTCCAGCGTCAGGGTGATGTGGTTTTTCTCACCCAGAAGGGTAAAGGTATCCACTACCCGGCGCAGGAAGGAGACCAGATCGTTCCGGCGCACCCGCAGGTGGAGTTTTCCGGCTTCCAGTTTGGACAGATCCAGGAGCTGGTCGATCAATTTTTGCAGTCGCCTGGCATGTCGCAGTGCCAGACGCAGTTTTTGCTTCACGGCAGGGGTGTCATAGGCAACATCACCGTCAAGGAGATCCTCCAGAGGACCGGAGAGGAGGGTGATCGGTGTCCGGAACTCATGGGATATATTGGCGAAGAATTGGGATTTCATCTGGTCCAGTTCCTGGAGTTTCTCCGCTTCCATGTGCTCCAACCGTAACTGGTTTTTGAGTCGATCCTGCCGGGCCCGAAAGCGCAGGATTCCTCCCAGAGAGACGCCTGCGGCCAGGAGATACAGGGTGTAGGCCCACCAGGTTTTCCACGGTGGAGGTGAAATGCGTACCAGGAGTGAAGTGCCGGTCGAATTCCAGATTCCGTCGTTATTGGACGCTTTCACCCGGAACACATATTCACCGGCCGGCAAAGCGGTATAAGTGGCAAACCGTTTGTTCGCATCGGTATAGAGCCAGTCCCGATCGAAGCCCTCCAACTTGTAGGCGTACCGATTTTTTTCCGGGGCGGCATAACTCAAAGCGGCAAATTCGAAGGAAAACACATAATCACGATAGGTCAGGGCCAGAAGGTCCGTGTATGCGATGTGTCTGGTCAGCGGAATGTGGTCATTGACCGTTTTTCCCACGGCCACAGGTCGGTTGGCGATGCGAAAGCCGGTGATGACTACTGGAGGTCGATAGGAATTTGCTTTGATTTCATCCGGGAAAAAAGCGGTCAGACCGTTGATCCCGCCGAAGAACATTTCCCCCTCCGGATTTTTGAAAGCAGCCGCCGTATTGAACTCATTCCCCTGCAAACCGTCGTTGATGTCATAGTTTTTGAATGTCTCCGATTCGGGGTCGAAGCAGGACAATCCCCAGTTGGTGCTCAACCAAAGCCGGCCGTGGTTGTCTTCCAGGATGCCGTCGATCACATCGCTGGGAAGACCATCCTCGACTGAATATCGTTTGAAGGTATGTGTTTGTGGATCAAAACGGTTCAGTCCGCCCCCGTTGGTTCCGACCCACAGCCGCCAGTTGTGATCTTCAAAGAGGGCTGTGATGCGGTCATTGCTCAGGGTGGCCATTTGCTCGGGATCGTGACGGAAATGCGTGAACCGACCGGTCTTCCGGTCAAAACGATTCAAGCCGTTCCGGGCCGTTCCCAACCACAGGGTGCCGTTGTGATCTTCGATAATAGTCCGGACCTCGTTTCCGCTGATGCTGGAGGAATCGCGCGGATCATGGTGATAACGGGTGACAGCTCCGGTGGTAAGATTCAGGGCCGTAACCCCCTTTTCCGTGCCCAGCCAGAGTATCCGGTCCCGGCCCAGGTATAGATCGAAAATAAAATCCCCACTCCAATGGTGATCGATTTTTTGTTCCTGCCCGTTGGAACAAGGGAAGGAAGGTCGAATCTTTTCGGTGGTTTTGTCGAACAGGTACAATCCCTGTCCTTCGGAACCGATCCAGAGCAGGTCATCATGCTCGGGATCGCCGGTGATCGCATAGACATTGGGACTGAGATTGGTATGGAAGACATACTGATCCGTATGGGGGGTAAATTCGGTGTGGGCTGTGCCGTAATGGGTGAATCGTCCCGTGCGTCGATCGATTCGGTTCAGACCGTTATATCCTCCGACCCATAAAATTCCGGCCCGGTCCTCGTAAATCCCCCGGACACTGTGATGACTGAGGCTGTTGGGATTTCCCGGAATATGCCGGTAATGCCGAAAGGGTTTGTTGGTCAGATTCAACTGGTTGACTCCGCTTCCTCCGGTTCCCAGCCAGAGCACCCCTGACCGGTCTTCCAGAATGGCTGTCACCGGAGTCCCGCTCAAACTCTGGGGATCTCCCGAAACCGGCCGGTACAGGAGATCCGAACCTTCTTTGTCGGTGGATTGGGGATGGATTCGATTCACACCCCGGTGGGATCCGACCCAGAGATTCTGCTCGTGATCGATCCCTAACGACTGGGTTTTTTCTCCGGTAATGAGATGAACGAATTTGCGGGGACGGGCCACGTTCAAGCGATCCAGCCCTTTCATGGTGCTCACCCACAGGGTTCCCTCCCCGTTCCCATAGAGCGCCAGGACCTGATTGTCACTCAGGGTGCGGGCATCATCGGGATCATGAAGGAAACGTTGCCAGATGTTGGTTTCCCGGTCCAGTCGGTTCAATCCATTTGCCGTGCCGACCCAAAGTGCCCCCCGGTTGTCCTCCCAGATGGCATGAACCCGGTTATCGCTCAGACTGTGCGGATTCTTTGGATCGGAAATGTGGTGAACCCAACGGGCAGAGTCCGGGGAAAACTGGTCAAGTCCGCCACCATTCGTGCCGATCCAGATCGACCCGGAGT
>RFIZ01000212.1 GCA_003695105.1 Fidelibacterota bacterium | reverse complement strand
GGGAAAAGGAGCGCCATCAGGCTCATAACCCGAAGGTCGCTGGTTCTTCCGAAGGAATATCCTCGATAGAATCCAGCCCCCGCTACGAGAGGATGCCGTTGGGAAGCGGCATCTGCACTTTTGGGCCGGACCCAATCGGGAAAAGGAGCGCCATCGGGCTCATAACCCGAAGGTCGCTGGTTCTTCCGAAGGAATATCCTCTTCACAACCTGGGTCAGGTCCCCGGTGCTGGTTTCCGGCCTATTCCAACCTGTTCCTCTCCTGATTCCGTCGTCAGATTTCGGTGAGTTCGGGACACAATTCCCCCTGTTTTTCAGATCTCCTTTCAGCGTACTTTCCGCCGTCTTATGAATACCAATCGCGGGAACATTCTCTGGATCGATGATGAAATCGATCACCTGAAACCCCATCGCATGGTGCTGGAAGAGAAAGGGTTTGAAGTGATCTGCGCCTCCAATGGTCCCGACGGTGTCGAACTGATCAAATCCCATTCAGTGGACCTGGTTCTGTTGGATCAGTTCATGCCCGGGATGGATGGGATGGACACATTGCGGGAAATCAAACTGGTTCGACCCACCTTACCGGTAATCATGATTACCAAAAGCGAAGAAGAATGGCTCATGGACGAGGCCATTTATGAAAAAGTGGCCCAATTTTTGATCAAACCGGTGAACCCCACGCAGATCTATATGGCCTGCAAGCAGGTATTGGAAGAATCGGGAATCCGGGCTGAGCGCGCCACCTCCGGGTTTCTGAAAGCTTTCTCACTCCTGGAGGAGAATATTCGCCGGGCCGAAACGCTGGAGGATTGGTGGCAGATCTATTCTGAACTGGTTCATTGGCAACTGGAGTTCGATGATCATCCGGATCATGAATTGGGCGATATCCTCCGGGAACAGGTCCAGACGGCTAACCGGGAATTCCTTCCCTGGATCCTGGAGACCTATCCCACTCTATTGGATCGGCCCGCTGAGGCACCCCTGTCGCCGGCGGTCTTCCAACGATATGTCCTGCCGCCGTTGCAGAACGGTCCGGTTTGTTTTCTGATCATCGATTCCTTGCGGTACGACCATTTCATGGCTCTTCAGCAAGAACTGGGAGCCCTGTTCGATCTCCAGGTCTCCTGTCAAATGTCCATCCTGCCGTCGGCCACCCCGTTCAGTCGCAATGCCATCTTCAGCGGTCTGTTTCCCGATGAATTTACGAGCAAGTATCCCCGCCAGAAAGACGCTTTTCTGGAGCATGCTCCCAGCCTGAACCGGTTGGAGGAGCAGTTTCTGACGGATCAACTGAAGCGGCTGGGGCAGACATCCACCTCCGTGCATTACCATAAAATTTGGAAAGCGGAAGAAGGCCAGCGGTTTGCAGCGAGGTTGAACGAGTTCCTGCATGTGGACCTGCTGGCTCTCGTGGTGAATTTTGTGGATATTCTGGCTCACAAACGGGCGGAGTCGGATGTTTTGATGGAAATGGTTCCCGATGAATCCGGGTATCGCACAACCGTGAAAACCTGGTATCAGAATTCCTGGTTGTCCCGTACCCTGAAGCAATTGGCCGATCACGGGACCACCGTCGTGCTGACCAGCGATCACGGCAGTATCCGCGTCCAGCGGGGAGCGGTTGTCGGGGCCGATAAAGAAGCATCAGTCGGGATTCGATACAAGTACGGGCGAAATCTGAATTGCAAAGACCGGTCGGCTCTGGTCATTCGCAAACCGGCCGACTTCCGACTTCCCGACTTCGGACCGCAAACCACATATCTGATTGCCAAGGATGATATTTATTTCCTCTATCCCACCCAGTATCACCGGTATCACAATTTGTACAAGGACAGTTTTCAGCACGGAGGTATATCCCTGGAAGAATTGCTGGTGCCGGTCGTAACCATGCGCCCGCGCTAAATGGACGTACGGGAGGTGAATTCTCCGGAAGAAACCCGTTCCCTGGCACAGGAATGGTGCCGGGAGTGGGAACCGGGTACGGTGGTGGCCCTTTCCGGGGGGCTGGGGGCCGGGAAAACCACTTTTGTCCAGGCAGTGGCCCGGACCCTGGGTGTGACGGAAGCCGTAGGATCGCCCACGTTCAAATTGATCAGCGAATATCCCACCGCCGGGATGAATCTGTATCACATCGACTGTTACCGCCTGAAATCGCCTGAAGACTTTTTACTCATCGGGGGAGAAAATTATCTGCCTTCAGAGGACGGCCTCACCTGCATAGAATGGCCCGACCGCATCGAATCGATCCTGCCCCGGCACACGATTCATATACGCATTGAACGTGATTTCTCCCGTCCAGCATTTCGTCGATTTATCCGGGAGCGGCCTTCATGAAACTCCTGGCGCTGGAAACGGCCACGGAATGGTGCAGCGTGGCCCTGATCCGGGATCGGGATCTGGAACGCTGCCGGGAGGAATTCCTTCCCCGGGAACATGCCCGGAAATTACCGGGTATGGTTCAAAGTCTGGTCAGGGCAGAAGGTTGGCACTGGGAGGATCTGGACGGAATCGCCGTCTCCATCGGACCGGGAT
>RFIZ01000211.1 GCA_003695105.1 Fidelibacterota bacterium | reverse complement strand
GTGTGCGATTGATCAGACGGTGAAATCCATGGATATGGAAACCCCGGCGCAGATACATGACAGCGCAGGTTCCGGTCCACAATTCAAGTCCCTTTTCCCTGGCCAGAGTTCGGGCTTCGGCGGTATCGCAGCGTTGGTGAATCCACACCCTGGAAATCCCGGCATCGGCTGCCTGCCGCACCCAGCCGGCGCTCTCTTCCGGAGGCGTTTCGATCACCACGCCGTCTACCCGTTCCGGCAAAGATGCGAGGTCACGACAGGCGGGGTCCCCGTCGATCTGATCCGCTTCCGGATCGACCGGAAAAACGGTTTTGCCCCTCTGTTTCAATCCGGTGTAGGTGAGGAGGGGAAACCGCCGTTTGCTACTGTGCCCCACGACGGCATAGCGGTCCAGCTCCCAAAATGCCTGGTAATTCACGTTATCCTGTCCGCCGGTGCCGGGCTGTGCCCTTATTCATCGCCCACCACCTTTACCGCCGTGCCGTAGACCATAACTTCCGCGGCTCCGGTCATCACCTGGCTGGACATATAGCGCACGTTGACAATGGCGTCCGCCCCCAGCGTTTCGGCTTCCGCCACCATTTTGGCGGTGGCTCGTTCCCGGCTTTCCTGCAACATTTCCGAATAGGCCTTCAGTTCACCGCCCACCAGGCTTTTCAGCCCGGACATAATATCACGGCCCACATTTTTCGACTGGACGAAATGCCCCTTTACCAGCCCCAGGGCCTGAATCCTTTTTCCGGGGATGGATTCAGTATTGACCAAAATCATGGTGTTCCTCCTGTTTGAGTTCCCGCAGACGTTGGACAACGACCACCAGAATCAGGATGGCTAAGATAGCGCCGATGAGGCCCGTGAGTACGCGCCCCACCAGAGTGTCCTCTCCTGGTCGGGAAGTGTTGACCAGGATCAGTATCGTGAAGCCGATTACGATCGCTTCCAACAGGATTCCGGTGACGACGGTGCCCCATACAGAACCGGTTTTTTTCATGGTCCATTCCTCCGGTCACAGGTTTCCAACAGATCAAATACATCCAGAAAACTGTCATAATTTACATCGCCGCAGAATGATTCTTCTTCGCTGGGGGGCGTTCCCTGGTGCATCAAAATCAGAGTCAGGCGCAACACGTCCAAATCCGACACCTGATCATCTCCATTCAAATCGCCGGGAAGACAATGAAAGCCCGAAGCGCCGGACAAGGGCAGGACGATGAAATCCACCCAGGCGCAATCCTGGCCCTGCGTCACGCCCTGATCCTTTACGTACCGCCATTTCAGAGTGTGATCGCCGGCGGGGACCGATACTTCCATCTCCTGCCAGTCGATGTCCCCCTGCCAGGGACCGTACCGGGTATTGTCGATATAAAATTCCAGCCCGTCGTAATTGGCTTCGGAGGACACTTTGAAGGCAAACCGGCAGGGGCGTGGTTCCGGCAGAGACACATCCAGAAGGAGAGACGTGGCTTGATTATCGCCGATATCCCCCGACACGGCCGAATAGCGTCCTTCCCAGACGGTGACCGAATCGATCTGCCAGTCGGCGTCGCCGCTGAAAATCCAGTCGAAGGCTGAAAAGTCCCCACTTTCAAAATCCTCAATGATCAGACCGGCCGGGATTTGAATCATGCCCTGATCCTGATAGGCATGATCCCCTGTGATTTGCCACTGGATGCGGAACAAATGTCCCGGCGGTGTCGTGGGTAGAGCCCGGATGGTGAACAGGGGCCGGACCGTGGAGTCAACGGGTACCGAATCCGACATCGCTTCCTGAACGGGTAGAGCCAGATAGGGATCCAGCGTTGAGAGCCGGGTGGTACAGGCCAGAGCCTCACAGGATCCGTCGTTGGTCAATTCCAGGAGCAGGTCGACGGTTTCGTTGATATCCAACCGGCCATTGTTGGCGTCCTGAATCTGAAAGCCGGCCAGTTGAAGCCGGGGAGCGTGTACCGTCAGGAGCAACGTGGAAGTCCAGGTGGTTCCGAATGTGTCGATCATGACGGCGTTCAGACGGAGGTCGTGCCCGTCGGGACAGGAACCCGACACCTCCAGGCTATACGGTCCCGTCCAGACTGCGCTGTCCGGAACCAGAGGAGCTACAGCCAGGGTGTCGGGGATCAGAGTGACATAGGAGTCGGCCGATTCCAGATGAACGGAGACGGGCGCCGACGGAACCTGTCCCCGGTTTCGGATTCGGAAACGGAGCTGCAGGGTTTCATCCATGTCCACCTGACCATCGGGATGCCAGGCCAGGGAATCATCGCACAGCGGCTCACCGGCGGTCAAATAGGGTGTATCCGGCGCAATGACCTGAATCGTGTCCAGCACCGGGAGGCGGTTCTGGGCCGTAATGACCAGTTCGAGGGGACCCGGGACCAGCGTTTCATCGGCCAGTGAAAAGGTTCGTTCGCCGTCGGCAAAGAGACAGCCGGATACCAACGCGTGGTCGCTATCATGGAGAGAGACCAAAGCATAGGGATCCCCGGTGACGGTGAAGTCGGTCGTCCCTACCTGAATGACGGTGGGATAGGAGCACTCCTGAGCAGTGGGAGCGCCCAGGTTGGTGGACAGGGTGGGGTCCCCCAGGAGGTGATAAATCTCCCAGTAATAATTTTCCTGGGCCGACCCGCTGGAAGCCACTGCCAGATTCCCCCGCAAAAGAATGGCACCGTTGACCGTGCACCAGGTGGCAAACCCTTCCCCGTGGTCGTGGAACATGCCGTCGTACGCCCCTAAGCCGGTTTGTTCATAGGTGGCGCCGTCTCCGACGATCGGTCCGAATCCTACCGCCCAGTAATAATCTTCATCCCAGTACGTGTTGTCCGATCCGCCGATATAGCCGATGGCACCGCCGTCCGGTTGCCGCAGGAAGGCCTCGCCGATGCATTCTCCCACATCGAATTTCGCCGTCAGACAGGCGTTGGCCACGGCGGTAAAATATTTCTGGGAATTGGTCAGGTCGTGTACATTGGCCAGAGTGACGGTGGGATCCGCCCAGGAGTATTCGCTGCCGTGGGCGGTGTAATTGATATAGCCGATGCCGGAATTCATGGTGGCCAAAATGGCGCTTTCGGCCGAACCGGAACCCGGATACAGATAAGTATGGGACAGGATGTTATGCGCCTGATTGAAATACAGACTCACACCATAGTTGATCTGCCCGTTGGCGTGGCTGGATCCATAATAGGAATCCACGCCGCCGATCATGGTCACTTCCGTCTGGTAGGAGGGATCGGCCAGCGTCTGCATCTCATACACCATCGTCTTGGTCACGATGGCCTGGATCTGCTCGGGAGAATTCCCGGACAACCGGCCCACGTAGAGATCGGGCAGGAAATCACCGGTGACTTCTCCATAGTACAGATCGCTTTTGTGGTTGCCGGTGGTTCCGTTGAAGGAGGGCAGATCCCCGTTATCGCCCACCAGCACCACGAAGGAGGGAGCCGGCAGGTCGGCCGTACCGCCGTTGTAGAGATCCGTAATCCAGCTCCGGAGTTCGGCCGGGGTCGATCCCAGTCCGTTCTGGCCGGGTATTCCGGTCGTGACCGTATATCCCTGTCGTTCCTTCCAGGCGATCCAGGGTTCCATCGCCGGGTAAAAGTCTTCCGGGCACAGCAGCACGATATGGGGACGGTCATTGAAATAGGCGTCCCGTTCCGCCCCGGCATCCCTCAGGTCGATCATGTCCGGCAGGGGATGGGTGAACAGGGGCGAAGCAAGACGGGTGCGGAGGTCGGCCGTTGCGGCCCAGTCCGCCTGCGGATAGGTGATGTCGAAGGTGATTTCCCGGGCAAGCCGGAGTTGCCGGGAGGCAGGATTCCATTGGACGGGCTTGATTTCCAGTCGATAGACAGCCTGATCACGGAGGTGACCCAGGAAAGAGACGGATACCAGGGAATCGCCGATCCAGGCCTTTTGACGGATGACGGTGGAATCCCAGACGAATGGTTGGGTGGATGGGTCCAGATCTTTCCGGAGTGAAGGCTGGGTCGGCCAAAGAGGGTAGTCCCAGTTACGTTCCGGCAGGGAAATCTGCTCCCACCGAATGGATTGTATCCCGACGGAAACGCCCTCAGCTTCCGGGAGAATCAGCAGTCGGGAATCCACCGGAAATGCCGGGGCTCCGGCCCCGGTGGTATGGAACCCGCCGGGAAAGGACAGGTGCAGAAAGGTCCGCCCTTCCGCCGATCGAAGTTTACCCTGCAGAGTCCCGGCAGTGTACTCCCAGCGACTGGCGTTCGCTGATCTTGCTGCAATCCGGATTCTCCCGGGGTGATCCGGGACGACGGCGCCGGATTGGGAATACCCCGCGGCCAGCATCAGGCCGACCGCCAGTACGTTGCGTACCCTTCCCATCAGTGAATATAGCCGATGGCTTCCACCGGGTTGACCAGGGTGGTGGTGATATTCTTCAGGTGGCCTCCAATGCGTTTCAGATAGCGGCTGTACAGGGCCACGGCCGCGGTCGTAGCCCCGGTGTCGTAGGTAAGCTCACCGGCGATGATGGAATTGACGATACGGTCCGATTTTTCCGAAATCAATTCTTTATAGGACAGATAGAGCTGGCGTGCCACCTCCGAATCCTGGGTATGGATGGCCTCCAGCGTTTTATCAAACCGGTCTTCCACTTCGGTTTCGATTTCATGCAGTTCCTGGGATATGGCTTCCACATGGAAGGAACCGGTGTAATTCATGGCCAGATCTACGATGTTTTTGGAATAGTCGCCGATGCGTTCGATGTCCACCACCATATTGATCAGGACGAGACCGCTGGACAGGTTGGAGACGTCCTGCTTGATGGAAAAATGGGTGACCACCTTCCGGCGAACATTTTTTTGAAAGGCATTGATTTCCACATCCCGGTCTTTCAGGGCGCGGAGGGTCGTCAGGTTGTCGTGTTCGTGCAATTTTCGAATGGCCTGGATGCACATTTCGCGGGAAAGGGTCAGCATCTGGTAGGATTCTTCCCAGGCCTGAGAGAGCAAATCTTCCGATTTCCACAATTGCATCAGATCTTTGAAAATAGACATAGGCTTACCTCATGATGAAGATGAGCGACAGGGGCAGAATGAAAAAGATGGTGAGAATATACAGAAAAGGCAGGATTCGGTGTTCCGTGGATTGGCGGGCAAACCACCCGGCCAGATGCAAAGGGATCCGCCGGGTGAAAGCGAGGGGATAGATCAAAAGAATACCGTAGATATTGAACAGGAGATGAGAAAGCGCCACCGCCAGGGGCGCGTGGGTTCCCGTAACCAGGCTGGCCAGCAGGGCGGTGACGGTGGTGCCGATGTTGGCTCCCAGAGTGTAGGGGAAGATCTGTTCCAGGCTCAACACGCCGGCGCCGGCCAGGGGTACAATCAAACTGGTAGTGATGGAGCTGCTCTGGACCAGGATGGTCAGAACAATTCCGAATATGATGGCGCGCAGACCGGTTTTGAAAATGGTTCGGTCGAAAAAGGCTTCCAGTTTCTCCAGGACCAGAGATCGAATCAGTTGGGTCAGCAGGCGCAGGGAGAAGAACAGGGCGGCCAATCCCACCAGGACCAGGATCCAGCCGTAAGCGTCGGGGAACCAACCAGCCAGGACATCGCGGATACCGTGTACGACCGGTTTGGTGATGGTTTTCAGCGGGCTGTGAAAGGAGATACTTTGGCTGCCGATGAGGAAATTGGTCAGCCAGTTGGCGGAGCGACTGATGATCCCGAACCCCAATTCCAGCGGGAACAGGACCAGCACCGTGAGGATGTTGAAGAAGTCATGGATGATCGAGGCGGCGAAGGCGCGGCGGAACTCCACTTTGTTTACGATATGGCCCAGGGAAACCAGCGTGTTGGTGATACTGGTACCGATGTTGGCGCCCATGATGAAAGGTACTGCCATGCGCACCGCCAGTTCGGTATCCGTCCCGAAAGTACCCCCGGCGACCATTCCCACCACCAGCGACGTAGTCGTGGAGGAGCTTTGGATGACGGAGGTGGCCAGAATCCCGATAAACAGACCGATGAATGGTCCGGCGCCGCTCTGGATCAGAGTTTCGGCATAGTTTTTCCCCAGACTCTTGAAGGCAGCCCCGATCAGGCCGATGCTGATGAGAAAACCATAGAGGACTGCTATCACCGCCAGTGATTTCAGCAGATTGGAATAGACCACGGTGGTGTTTTTCACACGCTGGAAACCCCTTTGTAATCGGGCGGAAAACTACCCGAAAAGAGCGGTAAGGTGAAAGCACTTCCCCTCGCGGCGGAGGGGACGTCAGTGCATCGGCTCAGTTGCGCAGAGGCTTCCCGGTTTTGAGCATATACCGAATCCGGTCCTGAGTCAGGGGTTCGCCCGCCAGACTGACAAAGGCTTCCCGTTCGATGTCCAACAGATACTGTTCGTCCACCGTTTTGGTCAGCCCGCCCCGATCACCTCCGGTGAGAACATAGGCCAGTTTTTCACCGATTTTCTGGTCATGATCCGAGATTTTGCCCTGGGCCTTAAATCCTTTCAGAGCCATGGTCATGGCTGTCCGTCCTCCGACTCCCGGTAATTTCAGGTCTTTCCGGTACTCCGGCGGCTGATACCCGTCCTGGAGCTCCAGCGCTTTTTGTTTGGCGCGGTAGATGCGCTGGTCATCATTGAGCACGATGGTGTCCGATTTCAGGAGATACCCCAGGTACTTGGCCTCTTCGGCGCTGGTAGCCACCTTGGCGAACCCGATGGTTTCGAAGGCTTTTTGCACCAGCGGGAACACATTCAACCGGCCCCGGTTTCCGGCGTTGTCCATGAGATTCAAGAGCAGCCGCAGATTTCCGCCGGCGCCCGGAATCAGTCCCACACCCACCTCCACGGCACCGATGTACAGTTCGGCGGAAGCCACCCGATGGGCGGCCGGGGCAATGAACTCAAAGCCGCCTCCCAGGGTCAGATGAAAGGGGGCCGCCACCACCGGAGCGGGGGAAAACCGGATGCGTTGGGTCAGATCCTGAAAGATTTTGACGGTCCGTTCCAACCCTTCCCAGTCGCCGTTTTCACAGAAGTTGAGGATTCCGGCCAGATTGGCCCCGGCGCAAAAATTGGCGCCCTGATGACCCAGCACCAGCGCCCGGTATTTCCCGGCTTCGAGCCAGTCCAGCGCCAGTGAAAGCATATCGATCATGGAACCGTCGATGGGATTCAGGCCGGGCTGGCGGATGGAATGGTATTAAACGTTCAGCACTCCGTCTCCCAGATCGATCAGGCTGGCGCTCCAGTCGCGACGGACACATTTTCCTTTGGACTTTTCCAGGGACAGGAAAATGGTTTCGGGGGGAGTGGGTATCTCTTCGGCCGTTTTCGTCTGGGGCTGATAGCAGGAAGACACACCGTCTTGAAGGGTATAAAAGCGTTTCCGCCCGGTCCGGATCATCTGCAGGACCCAATCGGGGACCGGTTTTCCTTCCAGCTGCATGCGATCCACTACCCGTTCGACGCCCAGGGCGTCCCAGGTTTCAAAGGGCCCCAGCTCCCAGCCGAACCCCCACCGCATGGCGCGATCCACGTCGTAGAGCGTATCGCTGATTTCGGGAACCCGGTTGGCGGAATAGATCAGGGTCCGGGACAGGATTTCCCAGAAGAATTGACCGGCCTTATCTTCGCTGAAAGCCAGCGCCGCAATTTTGTCCCCGACCTTCTGGTGTTCCTTGGCCAGCCGGTAGCCGTCGAAGCGAACCCGTTTCTGCGGCCCGTACTCTCCGGTTTCCAGATCGACCGACAGAATGTCCTTTCCTTCTTTTTTATAAAAGCCGGCCTTGGTCTTTTGACCCAGACGACCCGATTCCAGTAGTTGATCCAAAATGGGAGGGTTCTTGAAGATATCCCGCTCCGGGTCGGTTTCACCCCGCTCATAGGAGGTGCGGGCCACATGCGCCAGGGTGTCCAGACCCACCACATCGGCCGTCCGGAAGGTGGCGCTCTTGGGCCGGCCCACCAGGGTGCCGGTCAGTTTATCCACTTCCTCCACGGTCAGTCCCATTTTGATGGCCGTCTGGATCGTCACCATCAGGCCATATACACCGATGCGGTTGCCGATGAAATTCGGCGTATCTTTGGCGTGGACAATTCCTTTCCCCAGGACGGTGCGGCCAAATTCGGCAATCTGATCATAGACCTCCGGACGGGTGGTCGGTCCCTTGACCAGTTCCAATAGTCGCATATAGCGGGGCGGATTGAAAAAATGGGTAATCAAGAACCGTTCGGCCACCTCATCCGGTAGGGGTTCTGTCAGCGCCGCCAGGGGAATTCCCGAGGTGTTGGAAGACAAAATGGCTGTGGACTTGAGATGAGGGAGAATGGTTTGATACACCTGTTCCTTGATGTCCAGACGTTCCGCCACGGCTTCCAACACCCAGTCCACTTCGCCGATGCGTTCCACATCCTGATCGTAAGTGCAGGGCGTAATCAATTGGGTATTCTTCGGCTTGTATAACGGTGCCGGTTTCAGGGAGGTGAGGGTGTCGATACCCTTCCGGGCCAGTTCCGGCGTAAGATCGAACAGGAGGGAGGGGATGCCGGCATTGGCCAGATGGCCGGCCAGTTGAGCACCCATCACACCGGCTCCCAATACCGCCACTTTTTCGATTTGTGCAGACATGATTACCTCTTTTCCAATGGATTCAAACGTTGACCTCACCATTCAGGGTCATGACATAGCGGGCCATGAGCCATACATGAGCGCCGGTTCCCGCCATGGTGAGGAGGTGAAAAATTTCGTGTGCTCCCAGCCACCGGGGCCAGGGATTGGGTCGATTGACGGCATAGATAATCGCCCCCAGGGTATAGAAAACCCCGCCCAGCGTCAGCCAGAACAGCGCCCCGGCAGACAGAGCGGCCGTCAGGGGTTTCAGACCGATCACCACCAGCCATCCCATGAATAGATACATCAGGGTGGACAACCAGGCCGGGGCCTGGATCCAGACGGTTTTCATCACAATCCCGGTGAGGGCAATGCCCCAGACGATGCCCAGCAGACTCCAGCCCCAGCCTCCCCGGAGGGGAACCAGACAGATGGGGGTATAGGTGGCCGCGATCAGAACGAAGATCATCATGTGGTCCAGCCGCCGGAAAACGGCTTCCAGACGAGGGGTATCCGGGAGCCAGTGGTACAGGGTGCTGGCGGAATAGAGCAGGATCATCCCGGCTCCAAACACGGCAAACGAAACCAGGTGCCACCCGGTGGCCACCTGGGCGGCCTTCCAGAGCAACCAGGTGGTGGCCGGCAGAGCCAACAGAACGGCCAGGAAATGGGTTGCTCCCGCCAGGGGATCTTTCAATCGGCGCAGAAAGGATACCATTCAGGGACGCCGGATGATGGTGGCAATGCCCTGCCCGGTGCCGATGCACATGGTCGCCAGGCCCAGATGGGTATCCTGTTGCTCCATCACATTCATCAGGGTGACCAGAATCCGGGCGCCGGAACAACCCAGCGGATGACCCAGGGCAATGGCCCCGCCGTTAAGGTTGATTTTCGCTTCGTCCCAGCCGCCGGTCCGGATTACGTAGAGACTCTGGGCGGCAAAGGCTTCGTTCAATTCGATCGTTTCGATGTCGGCCAGATCCAGCCCGGCTTTTTTCAGGGCTTTTTCCGTTGCCGGCAGCGGACCTTTCCCCATGTGAGTCCATTCCACTCCGGCCACGGCCCGGGACACGATTTCCGCCCGGGGCGTAAAGCCGTGCGCCTGGGCATAGTCCTTCGACATGACCAGGATGGCCGCCGCTCCCACACTGATGGGACTGGACGTGGCCGCCGTGACGGTGCCGTCCGCCAGAAAGGCAGGCGCCAGGCTGGCGATCTTTTCCCGATCCGGCTGCCGGGGCCCCTCATCACGATCGATGGTTACTTCGCCGTATTTGTCGATGGGAATTATTTC
>RFIZ01000210.1 GCA_003695105.1 Fidelibacterota bacterium | reverse complement strand
CGAACGGCGGGAAGTGCTGTTGCAAGCCCGCGCCATCCGGGACGAAAAGGGGACATTGATCGCCTCGGTGTCCGTGCAGGTGGATCGTACCGCCGTTACCCGCTTTGAGGCAGCTCTGGCCGAAAGCGAAGCCCGGTTCCGAGCCCTGGCGGAATATTCGGCCGGCGCCGTGTTTATCGTTTCGGGCACTGCTTTCACGTACGTAAATCCGGCCTTCACCACCATCACCGGCTATACCCTGGAAGAGCTGGAAGGCAAAGCCTTTTACGACATCATTGCGCCCCGGTTTCGGGACCAGGTCCGGGAACGGGGTCTGGCCCGCCAGCAGGGAAAAGACCTGCCCAACCGATACACCTTCGCCATCCTCCGGGCCGACGGAACCGAACGGTGGGTGGACTTCTCCGCCCACGCCACCACCTTCCGGGGGCGGCCGGCCCTGGTGGGATCGGCCTTCGACATCACCGCCTACAAACAGGCCCAGGCAGACCTGGAACAACTAACCGCAGAACTACGGCAACAGGTTCAACTCAACGACCAATTGTTCCGGACCACCTCAGACGGATATATCCTGGCGGACGATCAGGGGTGGATCGTGGATGTGAATCCCGCCTATTGCCAGATGATCGGCTACAGCCGGGCTGAATTGACCCAAATGAATATCAATCAACTGGAAGGAAAACTGACGCAGGAGCAAATCGACGCCCGCATCGAACAGATGGTCCGGGATCAGCGGGCACATTTTACGACCCGGCACCGCACCAAGACAGGAAAAATGATCGACCTGGACGTATCCGTCACCGTTCTTTCCAGCCCCGGGGGACCGCTGGTGGCGGCCTTCGTCCGGGATATTACCGAACGGTTGCAGTTGGAAAAAGCCCTGCGGCGGAATATCCGTTCCCTGGAGACTACTCTGAATCAGCTTCAACTCCTGATTGCCTCCTCTTCGGTGTTATTCAGCGCTACCCTGGATGACATGGCCCAGGCAGTGATGCAATCTCTGGATGCGCTCTTTCGTCTGGATTTTGGCGCCCTGTTGCTTCTGAATCCGGAAAGAACCCGTTTAACTCCCCTGGCGGCCGTTTCCCGGCCGGCCCGGGGTCAACCTCTCCAGGACGACCGGAAATGGCTGCGGCCAAAACGTCTGACTCCCCAGCGGGGAATCATCGGCTGGGTAGCCACTCACGGGGAAAGCGTCCGCTCCGGGGACGTGACCCGGGACGATCGGTTTCTGGCCGTGCGGGAAGGGATTGGTTCGGAGCTCTGCGTACCGCTGAAGACACCGGACGAACTCAAGGGCGTTCTGGCCATCGGCTCCCGGAAAAAACGGGCTTTTACCCGCCGGGATCAGGACATTCTGGAAGCCCTGGCCAATCAACTGGCCCTGGCAGTGCAAAACCGCACGACACTGGACCAGTTGGAAGAATTGAACCGGTATCTGGAACAGCGAATCGAAGAGCGCACAGAGGAGTTGCACCGGAAGAACCTGGATCTGTTGCAAACGCAGGAAGCCCTGGTGGACATGGTGAAACAGCTCAATCAATCCTCCCGGAAACTGGAAGCATCCCTGAAGCGGCTGCAGGCCGCCAACCAGGAGCTGGAAGCCTTTTCCTATTCGGTGTCACACGATCTGCGGGCGCCCCTCCGGGCGATTACCGGTTTTGCCCGGATCCTGGAAGAAGATTACCGGGATCAGTTGGACGCGGAAGGCCTGCGGCTGTTGGAAGTAATCCAGTCCAGCGCCGACCAGATGGGCCAACTCATTGATGATTTGCTCACCCTCTCCCGGTTGGGGCGGAAACACCTGGAAATCGTCCGGGTGCCCTGTGCGGAGCTGGTCCAGGCCTGCATCGAAGAAGTGTCCCGGGATTTTCCCGACCTGAAGGTGGAATGGAAAATCGGCCGGCTGCCCACCGTCGTGGGGGACCGGAATCTGCTGAAACAGGTCTGGCTCAATCTGCTCCACAACGCCGTCAAATTCTCCAGCAAAAGCGATCACCCCAAAGTACAGGTACGGGTCCGGGAAGAAGAAGTGCGCTACGTGTTCACCATCCGGGACTGGGGCGCCGGCTTCGATCCCCGCTATGCCGATAAACTGTTTCAGGTCTTTCAGCGGCTCCATTCTTCCCAGGATTTTCCCGGCACCGGCGTAGGCCTGTCCATCGTGAAACAAATTCTGCTGCGGCACGGAGGTGAGATCTGGGCCAAAAGCAAGCCGAACCAGGGCGCCGCCTTCACCTTTACGTTACTGAAGGACGGTCCGCCCCAACTGGATCCGGGATACAATTTGTGAGGAAGAACCTTCGGCGATGATTACCACCCGGATCGATTCCTTTTACCATTTCTATCCCGCCACCACCGCCTTGGTGGGGGCCAAACGGGGCCGACAGGTCAATTTCATGGCCGCCGCCTGGAACACGGGCGTCAGTTTTGATCCTCCCCTGTTCGGCGTGGCCATCAGCCCCAAACGGTTTACCCACGGAATGATCGTGGAAAGCGGTGAATTCACCTGCAATTTTTTGCCCTTCCGGCAGCGGAACCTGATCCACCGCTGCGGGCGGG
>RFIZ01000209.1 GCA_003695105.1 Fidelibacterota bacterium | reverse complement strand
GTCATTCGCCTACCAACCGGTATTACAAGGGCAGCGAAGTGATCATTCCGATTTGTGAAAAGATTGCCCGCGAAGAACCCCGGGTGGAATTTGTTCTGGTGGAAAACCGGCCATATGCGGAAGTCCTGGAGATCAAACAGAGTTGCGATATTCTCGTCGATCAGGTCTTCAATCGCGGCGGCTGGGGTTACGGCATGAATTCGGTGGAAGCGATGGCGTTGGGGCTGGTTTGTGTGACGGAACTGGTGCCGGAATACGACCGCTTTTTGGGGGATCATCCCTTCGTCAACGTGACGGCGGCCACCCTGGAGGAAACCCTGCGGCAACTGGTGCGGGATCGGGACGGACTGGAACAGAAGAAACGCCGTTCCCGGGCCTGGGTGGAAAAAACCCACGGACTGGCAGCCGTTACCGATCAACTTTATCAATACTACCGGGAAGTGGGGTGGCTTGACTAGGCTCCAGTTGGTTTCCTTCGATGTTCCGGAGCCGCCGGATTATGGCGGGGCGGTGGATGTCTATTACAAGGTGATGGCGCTGGCGGAGCTGGGTGTGGACATCCATTTGCACTGTTTTCAGTACGGGCGGGGACAGGCGGTCCAACTGGAACGGATCTGCCAATCCGTGCAGTATTACGAACGAGATTTCTCCTGGAGGCATCATTTTGCCGACGTCCCCTTCATCGTGGCGTCCCGCCGAAATGAGTTGTTGATCCGGCGGTTGGAGACGGCCGGTGATCCGGTGTTGATCGAAGGATTGCACAATGGATTCCTCCTGGAAGCGGAGGCTCTGCAAGGCGTCCCGCTCTATCTCAGGGCCCACAATGTGGAACACCGTTATTACCGGTCATTGGCCGAAGTTTCGGCCTCCGTGGGAAAACGCTGGTACCTGAAGCGCGAAGCCCGAAAATTGGAACGGTATGAAAAAATTGTGGGGCGTGCCCGGCGTGTTTTTCCCCTGTCTGTCTGTGACCGGGATTATTTTATCCGGTATTCGAAACAGGTAGATTATATTCCGGTCTTTCATTCCGTGGACCGCCTCCAACCCCGTTTGGACCGGGGGAAATATGCCCTCTACCACGGGAATTTATCCGTCCCGGAAAACGACCGGGCGGCGCGCTACGTGGTGGAGGAAATCTGGCCCGGGCTTCCCTTTCCGTTGGTGATTGCCGGTCAGAACGCGGCTCCCGGATTGAAAAGACTGGTGGATCAGGCGCCCCAGGTTCAACTCCTGGAACCCCGGAGTGTGGCCGATATGGATCGGATCATCGGGGAAGCCCATCTGCACATTCTGCCTACCTTTCAGGCCACGGGGATGAAATTGAAATTGTTGCACGCCCTTTTTCGGGGCCGCCATGTGGTAGTGAACGCTCCCATGATCACGGATCCGGCTCTGGGGACCTTGTGTCATCAGTTCGATACACCGGCAGCGGCCCGGGACCTGATCCGTTCCCTCCAGGGAAGGACCGTGACCCGCACCGAATGGGAACAAAGAGAGCAGGTGTGGCAGGAGCGCTTCCACAATGTGCGCAATGGAGAACTCCTGTTGGCAAACATGCGATCGGGGTCCTGACAACCCCGGGGAAAAAGAGGGGCTCATGTTTCCTGTCAGGCCAGTAAATTATCGGATAGGTTCCTGGGACTGACGGGGCGGAGCCGCGCCCGTCCCGGATACATTTTTTAGTAACGAGAAAGAATATGATGAAGAAAAACGATCGAATCTTTGTGGCCGGCCATCGGGGAATGGTGGGTTCGGCAGTGGTGCGACGGCTCCGGGACCGGGGTGTTGAGGAAATCATTACCCGGACACGACAAGAGTTGGATCTGCGGGATCAGTCTGCCGTGTTTGCGTTTCTTCAGACGGTCCAACCGGACTGGATCGTGGTGGCGGCTGCACGGGTGGGCGGAATCCTGGCTAACAACACCTATCGGGCGCAATTCATCTACGACAATCTGGCGATTGAACTGAATTTGATTCAGGGTGCCCATCGGACCGGTGTGAACAACCTCCTCTTTTTGGGATCCTCCTGTATTTATCCCCGGGAGTGTCCCCAGCCCATGAAAGAAGAATATCTGCTGACCGGACCTCTGGAGCATACCAATGAACCCTATGCCGTTGCCAAAATCGCCGGAATCAAACTCTGTGAAAATTATTTCCATCAGTACGGGCGAAATTATTTTTCGGTCATGCCCACCAATTTATACGGTCCCAACGACAATTACGATCTGGAAACTTCCCACGTACTGCCGGCGCTGATCCGGAAAATGCTGCTGGCACGATTCTTATGGGAAGGAGATTGGGAAGCCGTCCGAAGAGATCTGGACCTTCATCCCACGGGCCATTTTCCGAAAGACCGGTCGGAAAGGGGACTTCGGGCCTGGGCCGAATCCCATGGGATCTATCCGGACAAACTGGTGCTGTGGGGCTCCGGAACCCCGTACCGGGAGTTCCTCCATGTGGACGATTTGGCTGCAGCTTGCGTGCACCTGATGGAAAACCTGGAAGCCAAAGCACTGTATTCCCGGGGCATTTCCCAGTTGAATGTCGGAACCGGAAAAGACCTGACGATCCGCGAGCTGGCGGAATTGGTACAACAAGTTACGGGGTATGCCGGGAACATCGAATGGGATACGACCAAACCGGACGGGACACCGAAAAAGCTGTTGGATGTCAGCCGGATGCGCGCCCTTGGCTGGGAGGCGAAAATCGGGCTGCAAGAGGGAATTGAACAGGAAGTGCGTCGATACCGGGAATCTGAACACAGTCAGGCTTAAAGCAAATAAGGAAAATGATCCTAGTTTCCCTAATCTCTTACAATTTCAACCATGTTATGTGGAGAATTTTCACCCTTGCAT
>RFIZ01000208.1 GCA_003695105.1 Fidelibacterota bacterium | reverse complement strand
CCCGAACTCATCACGGGACGCCAGCCTGTTGGCGTTTCCCGGATGAGAAGATAGGCTTCCACACCCGGCAGGGACTCAATCAATCGCATACCCCGTTCCGCTCCCATGACCATGAGGGAAGTGGCCAAAGCATCCGCCAGAGCGCAGGAATCGGCCACCACCGTGGCGGAAGCCACCCGGTCCTGAGCCGGCCGGCCGGTGGTGGGATCGATGGCGTGAGAAATGACGGAATCACCGACGGAATGAAACGCCCGGTAATCTCCGCTCGTGGCCACGGCACCATCCTCCAGCTGTAGCACAGACGCCAATCGTTCTCCCGGGAGGGATCCCCATTCCGGACGATCGATGCCGATCGACCAGGGCTTCCCGCCTGGCTTATGGCCCCGGCAGCGGACTTCCCCACCGATTTCTACCAGATAATTCCCAATTCCCTGACGCTCCAGATACCGCCCGACCCGGTCCACCCCATACCCTTTGGCGATAGCATTCACATCCAGTTCCAGGCCGTCCACGTCCTTCCGCAATGAATCACCCCGGATCTGCAGATGTTCCATTCCGATCCTGCGCCGGATCGAATCGATGGCGGTGACGGCAGGCGGCTGCCATCCGGTCTCTTGCTCCGGTCCGAACCCCCACAAAGTCACCAGGGGATAGACCGTCAGATCAAAACGGTGGTTCGTCCAGTTCCAGACCTGAAAGGAGAGCCGGATGACCGCCAGAAATTCGGGGGACAAGCGCATCCATGTTCCGGCCGGCAATCGATTGAAGCGGGATATTTCGCTTTCCGGCAGCCAGGTGGACATCTGGCGATTGATTTCCGCCAATACCGAGTCCACCCCCTGTTGCAACCGGGGAAGGGTCTTTCCTGCCGCCGGCCGGATGGTGATGTGATAGGTCGTCCCCATGGTCGATCCGGACCAGGATTCACCGGCAGGGGAACGGCCACAACCGGCCAACAATCCGATCCAAAGCAAAAAGCCCAACCGAAGTCGGGCTTTCGCAGTCAGGAAGCAGGAGGATTTACCCAAAGTTATCATAGGCGATCATTTCCGGTTCCACGCCCAGATCATACAACATTTTATTGACCGCCGCAATCATGGGGGGTGGCCCACACATGTAATATTCAATTTCGGTGGGATCTTCGTGTTTACTCAGATACATATCGTAGAGGACCTGGTGGATAAAGCCGGTGGGGCCGGTCCAGTTATCTTCCGGCAACGGTTCCGACAAAGCGACCGTATAAGAGAAATTGGGAAATTCCGCCGCCAGTTCCTTGAAATCCTCGTCATAAAACATTTCCCGCAGGGACCGGGCCCCGTACCAGAAACTCACTTTCCGGGTTGTCCGTTTGGTCTTGAACAGATCAAAGAGATGGCTGCGCATGGGAGCCATGCCGGCGCCGCCGCCGATGTACACCATTTCCCGATCCGTGTCCTTGGCGAAGAATTCACCGTAGGGTCCGGAAATCACCACTTTATCGCCCGGTTTCAGATTGAAAATATAGGATGAGGCCACTCCGGGAGGCGCATCCGGCGCCCAGGGCGGCGGGGAAGCGATCCGCACGTTCAACATGACGATATTGCCTTCCGCCGGATGGTTCGCCATGGAATAGGCCCGAAAAATGGGTTCATCATTTTCGGCATGGTACTGCCAGAGATTGAATTTATCCCAGGCATCCCGGTATTCTTCTTCCACGTCAAATTCGGTGTAATCCAGTTTGTAGGGAGGGATATCGATCTGAATGTAACCCCCGGCCCGAAAGTTGAGATTCTCTCCCGGGGGCAGTTCCAGTACCAGTTCCTTGATGAAGGTGGCCACGTTGCGGTTGGAGCGGACCGTGCATTCCCACTTCCGGATATTGAAGATCTCTTCCGGAATGTGAATTTTCATGTTTTCCTTGACCTTGACCTGGCAAGCCAGTCGCCAGTGTTCTTTGGCCTGTTTCCGGTTGATGTGATTGGTTTCGGTGGGAAGAATATCGCCGCCCCCGGCCAAAACCTGACATTTGCACATGGCACAGGTTCCGCCGCCTCCGCAGGCGGAGGGCAGGAAAATATTCTGCCGCGCCAGGGTGGTGAGCAGCGTCCCTCCCGGCATGGCCTGAACGGCCTTGTCCTGGTCGTCGTTGATGAGAATGGTGACTTCCTCCTGCGGGAGCAGTTTCTTCTCCGCCAGATTGAGAAGGAGCACCAGAATCAGGATCAGACCGGTGAAAATAATGATTCCGCTGAGTACACTAACCATAACGATTCCCTATAAATCGATCCCAGAAAAGGCCATGAACGCCATGGACAGGAGCCCAGTCAGCAACATGGTAATTCCCAATCCCCGCAGCCCCGGGGGTACGTCCGAATAGCGAAGTTTGTGCCGGATGGCCGCCATGGAGGCGATGGCCAGAAACCAGCCGGCGCCGGCACCGAACCCAAAGACGGTGGATTCACCCAGGGTATAATTGCGTTCCACCAGGAAGAGGGATCCCCCCAGGATGGCACAGTTCACTGCGATCAGAGGCAGGAAGATTCCCAAAGCCTGGTACAGAGCCGGAGCAAACCGGTCCAGGATCATTTCCACCAGTTGCACCATGGCCGCAATGGTGGCGATGAAGACGATGTATTCCAGATAGCTCAGATCCACTTCCGGCAGGCCGGCCCAGGCCAACGCGCCCTTTTCCAGGAAAAAGTGATACAAAAACCAGTTCACCGGTGCCGTAATGGTCAGGACGAAAGTAACGGCAATCCCCAGGCCAACAGAAGTTTCCACCTTCTTGGAAATCGCCAGGAAGGAGCACATTCCCAGAAAGTAGGCAAGCAGAATGTTCTGGATAAAAATCGACTTGACGGCCAGAGAGAGATAATGTTCCAACATGTCAGGCCTCCTCCGTCTTGGTGATGGAGCGCTGGACCCAGATGATCAGCCCCAGGATGATGAAAGCGCCCGGTGACAACACCAGCAATCCGATATTTTCATACCCGGCGGCATACATGGACTGGGGAATGATGTGAAAGCCCATCAGGGTGCCGCTGCCCAGCAGTTCCCGGAAAACGGACACGGTCACCAGAATCAGACCGTAGCCCAAACCGTTGCCCAGACCGTCCAGGAAACTCTGGCCCGGCGGATTTTGCATGGCGAACGCCTCGGCCCGGCCCATGAGAATGCAGTTGGTGATGATCAAGCCCACAAAGACCGACAGTTGTTTGCTGATATCATACAAATAGGCCCGCAGGATTTGGTCGGCGATGATCACCAGGGAAGCAATGACGGTCAATTGGACGATAATCCGCACCCGTCCGGGAATCCATTTCCGCAACAGTGAAATGATCGTATTGGAAAGGGTCAGGACGAAAATGACGGACAGGGCCATGACGATGGATGTCTGCATTTTCACGGTGACGGCCAGGGCGGAACAGATCCCCAGAATCTGCACTGCGATCGGGTTGTTTGCCACCAGGGGATCAGCCAGAACCTGCTGGGATTTCCGACTCAGAATACTCATGGATGCATCCCCTTTCGAATGTTCTCAAAGAAGGGGTTATAGGTTTCCAGATCCCGGGCCAGGAAGGCCGTCACGCCTTTGCCGGTCATGGTGGCGCCGGAGATGCCGTCCACCTGATGGATGGCCTCCTTCCGGTTGGGATCCACTTTGCCCTTGATGACCTGGATGCTGGTGAGGTGGCCTTCAGCGTCTACGATCTGTTTCCCGATGAAATTGGACGTGAACCAGTCCTTTTCGATTTCTCCTCCCAGTCCGGGGGTTTCTCCGTGTTTGTAGAAGGTGATCCCCTTGACCGTTTTTCCATCCGGTTCCAGGGCCATATAGCCATAGATCGTGGACCAGAGCCCTTTCCCGGAGATGGGAAAAGCGTACCCTTCGATCCGGTCGCCGGATTTTTTCTCATAGAGGATCAGATCTCCGTTGGGATCCTCCTCCCCTTCCCGGTTGATGTGCACTTCCGTGATCATTTGGTCAAAGGCATCCAGAATCTCCTGTTCGCTCATCTTCCGGGAATGATCTTCCGGGATGTGCAAAGAACGCAAAATGTTGCGCTTCATATCGATTTCTTCATTCAGAGCCTGACGATCTTTGAGAGAGGTGGCCGCCAGGGAAACCAGTAACCCCAAAACGATGGTCACCGCCGATGTGAACGTCAGGGTGTAGGCATTACTTCGCATAGCGGGCTTGCCTCCTTTTGATATGCCCTTTGACCACATAATAGTCGATGAGGGGTGAAAAGGCATTCATCAACAGAATCGACAGCATGGCGCCCTCAGGATAGGCCGGGTTGACGGCGCGGATGGTTACGGTCAACAGGCCGATCATGAATCCATAGATCCAGCGGCCCTTATCGGTATAACTGGATGAGACCGGATCCGTGGCCATGAAAACGGCGCCGAACAGGAACCCACCCATGACCAAATGGTAATGGGGCGGAATGGTGAGCATGGTATTGGTGGAATAGGGGCTGAAGAAATTGGCCACACTGGAGGCGAAAACCAGTCCCAGCACAGCTCCCAGCATCACCCTCCAGGAGGCTACCCCGGTATAGAGGAGAATCACCGCACCGATCAGGATCATGAGTTTGCTGGTTTCGCCGATGGAACCGGGAATCCAGCCGAGGAACAGATTCCACCAGGAATAATCGAACTGGGTCACCGAATGTAACAGAGTCACGGCCTGTCCCCCTTTCACCGCGGCCGGAACGGCCAGGGCGGTGGCTCCGGAAAAGCCGTCGGGGGACAGGACCCACACCTGATCCCCGGAAATATGACCCGGATAGGCAAAGAACACGAATGCCCGCGTCACCAGGGCCGGGTTGAAAATATTCATGCCCGTGCCGCCGAAAATCATTTTTCCGATGACGGTTCCGAAGGTGGTGGCCACCACTAGTTGCCACAGCGGGAGAGTGGGCGGCATGATCAACGGAATCAAAAGACCGGTCACCAGAAACCCTTCATCCACTTCATGCCTGCGAACGACGGCAAACAGAAATTCCCAGAAACCGCCGACCGCATAAGTGACCAGCAACATGGGGAGGAACACCCTTGCCCCGACGGCCAGATTGGCCCCCCAGCTCCGGGTCATACCCGCCGCCAAAGCCTCCTGGTATCCGATGTTGATCATCCCAAACACCGTCGCCGGTATGAGGGCGATCACCACCAGGATCATGACCCGCTTCAGATCGATGTTGTCGCGGACATGCGGTCCGGAAGCGGTTTGCCGATCCGAAGCAAACAGGATCGTATCCAGGGCCTCATAGACCGGAAACAGTTTTTCCAGTTTACCTCCCGATTCGAAGGTCGGCCGGAGGGAATCCAGCACACGTTTTAACCTACTCATTCCTCATCCTTCCTGATAGAGAACGTCCAGTCCCTTCCGGACGGCTGCCCCCAGGTCAATTTTGCTGGGACAGGCAAAACTGCACAGGGCCACGTCTTCCTCCACCAGCTCCAGCAATCCCAGGTTCTCCATTTCATCGATATCATTGGCCTGAATGGCCCGATACAGGGGATTGGGCCAGATGTCCATCGGCAATACCTTTTCCCAGGCTCCGATGGGAACCATGGCCCGGCGGTCTCCGTTTTGCAGCGTCGTGAAGGGAAATTCACCCCGGCGGCTGCCGCGGTAGGCCCGGGACAGGGTATATTTGGTCCGGGGCGATCCCAGTCGCAGCCATCCCAGAAAGGGTCGTTCATGGCTGACGGGAATCACCGAACAGATGGTATCGTAGTATCCCAGGAACTCTTCCCGGTCACGGGCGGTTCCGGTGAGCACATCTCCGCTGATGAATCGCATCTCCCCGGGGTGCAACCGGTCTTTCGTCAGAAAAGCCAGGGACACGCCCATCCGGGTTTTCACGTGCACCGGGGCGGATACACCCGGCCCCGCGACACTCACGAGCAGAGTAGGATCCAGTCGACCGGTGAGGAAAAAGGTCCCGAGTTGAATCACATGCTGCAGAGTCACGGTCCAGACCACTTCTCCCGGGCGGAGGGGATCCAAATGGTGAAGCAAAACTCCCACGTTTCCGGCCGGATGGGGTCCTTCCACCGAATGAGTCGTGCAATGCTGGGCCTGAGACAGGGCTTCGGACCTGGTTTCGACCTGGCGCACCAGGTGGACCGTTCCTTCAGTCAAAGTGCTCAGGACATCCAGTCCCGCCTGAAACGCCCGGGTATTTCCTTCCAAAACCAGTTCGGGGTTTGGACTCAGGGGTG
>RFIZ01000207.1 GCA_003695105.1 Fidelibacterota bacterium | reverse complement strand
GTGCTGAACACCAGGTGGCCGGTCTCGGCAAAAGTCAGAGCGGCCTTCATGGTTTCCTGATCCCGGATTTCACCGATGAGGAGGACGTCGGGGGTCTGACGCAGGGCGCTTTTCAGAGCGACGGCGTAGGATTCCGTGTCCATCCCTACCTCCCGTTGGGTGACGATACATTTTTTGTGGTAGTGTAAAAATTCCATCGGGTCTTCGATGGTGACAATATGTCCGGTGCGGGTGGAATTGATGAAATCGATCATGGCCGCCAGGGTAGTGGACTTTCCGCTGCCGGTAGCTCCCGTCACCAGAATCAGTCCCCGGGGGGCGTCGCAAATCTTTTTCATGATGGGGGGCATGCCCAGTTGATCCAGAGTCCTGATTTCCGATTTGATGTGCCGCAACACCAGGCCGACGGAACCACGCTGCCGGAAAATGTTGATTCGTACCCGGCCTACACCCGGAACCGAATAGGCGATGTCGATTTCGTGGTGTTCCTGGAATTCTTTGGCCTGTTTGTCATCCAGAAAAGAATAGGCGATTTTTTCTGTCATGGCGGGCGTGAGCTTGGTGGAACTGACAGGATAAATTTCATGGCCGATCCGGTACATGGGCGGATTTCCGACCGAGATGTACAAATCGGTGGCATCTTTCTCCACCATGAGTTTCATCAGATCACTGAAATTCATAAGGCCTCCCGCGCTGGCTTAGGTTTCCACCTCTAATTTCGGCAAAATTTCTTTGGCCATTTCCACTGATATGGCCCCTTCCTGGATGAGTTTCCGGATCGCCTGTTCCATGGTGCACATTCCCAGGGACGAGCCGGTCTGGAGAGCCGATTTGATCTGGTGGGTTTTGTTTTCCCGGATCAGACTGCGGACGGCGTTGGTGGCCACCAAAATTTCCAGGGCCGCCACCCGGCCTTTTCCTGACTTTCGTCTGAGCAGTAACTGGGAGACCACGCCTTCGATGGAATCGGCGAACATGGACCGGATTTGTTCCTGTTGATTGGTAGGGAACACATCCACGATGCGGTCTACCGTTTTGGCCACGCTGTTGGTATGGAGAGTGCCGAAGACCAGATGACCGGTTTCCGCCGCACTGATGGCCAGGCTGATGGTTTCCAGATCCCGCAATTCCCCCACCAAAATGACGTCCGGATCTTCCCGCAGGGCGCTGCGGAGCGCATTGGAAAAGGATTTCGTATCCCGGCCCACTTCCCGCTGGCTGATGAGACAATTCCGGCTCTTGTGGACGAATTCGATCGGATCTTCGATAGTAATGATGTGAGATTTTCGGTGCGTGTTGATATGGTCCACCATCGCCGCCAGTGTGGTGGACTTTCCACTGCCCGTGGGACCGGTCACCAGCACCAGTCCTTTTTCCAGAAAACAGAACGATTTCAATACTTCCGGCAGATGCAACTCCTCGAATGTGAGTATTTTCGAGGGGATGGTACGAAAGACCGCTGCTTTACCCTCATTCTGGTAGTACACATTGACCCGAAACCGGCCGATACCCCCGATATCCCGGGAAAAGTCCAGTTCCCAGGTTTCTTCGAATCGCTTGCGGTCCTTGTCGGTCATGATATCGTAGATCAAGCGGTGAATGTCTTCCGGCAGCAGGTCGGGAACGTCGATTTTTTTCATTACGCCGTCCACCCGCACCATGGGCGGGGCCCCGGCGTTCAGGTGGAGATCGGAAGCTCCGGCTGAAATGGTAAATTTCAGCAATTCCAATATATCAATCATGTGCGAGACCCGTTTCTGCTTGGATGTGTGTTCTAGTGACCAATTCAGGCATGGAATGATTTGGCAAATATAGAATGGATTGGGGAATTAGTCTATTCCCCATTTTGCCATTCGCGACTAATAAATCAGGGAAAAATAGACCATCAGTCCAATGACCAACACCGCTGCCGACAAGGCCTGTTTCTCCATTTTGAGAATTCGTTCCGCCAGTTCGTCGATCTCAGTCGTCACATACTGGGAATATTTCTGAATGCTGTCGAATTTGGTCTTTTCCACGTGGTACAACATGATTTCCCGGGCCAGGGTTTTGGGAATGACCTCGAAGATGTTGGGAATGTGGTCGGGATCGGCCTTGGATTTGATGAGGTCGTTGATCTTCCGGATGTCGTCCACAATATAGCCTTCGTTGAGATAGTGAATCAGGAGATTGTTGATCTGATGCACCGGGACCCCGGAGCGGTGAAAAACATTGAACAGAAAACAGTACCGGCTCACGACGGACCAGTTGTGGAGCGATCCGGCAAGGGGTATATGTTTGATGATGGATTCTTTGCGGCGTTCTTTTCGGGCCAGGAAGCGCCCGAACCAACTCACCAGCAGAATGACGAAGGCCGTACCGGCAATGGTGAAGGCTACACTATACAGATCGGTGGAAACCAGTCCGGTCCGGAACAGAAAAAACAGGATGCCTCCCAGAACAAAATAGCCGATGAAACGCAGATAGAACCAGACCACATTGACGTAGTCAAACATCCGCTTTTCATTGCGAAGGTGTAAAACCATGGCTTCCAGGCCGCGGATGAAATAGCCGCTTCGTTCCACTGCCATGATCATGGCGATGTAGAAGTTGGGGAAGACATCTTTGAAGGTGAGCATCGCCTGGGACAGGGGTGTACCCGAATTCACGGCGGAAGAAATACTGAACAGGACCATTCGCTGGACCCGGTTGCCGGTGGATTCGAACACGATTTCCAGGGCTTCCGGCAGGGGTACTTTTTTCACCAGTTGGGCCAGAAGTTTTTCCGTGAACAGGAGCAATTCCTTATACGTAAAAGCTGAGGAACCGTACCCCAGGTTGGAGCTGACGTAGCGTTCAAATCGATTGAGTTTAGTCGACATATATTCTATGGCGAATCTGCTGTAAGATCATGCAACAGTCGTTCAACTTCTTCCTCCCCCGGATTCAACCTTTCCGCCTTCTCCAATACCCGTTTGGCTGAGTCTAATTTATTGATGGCCAGATAATTTTTTCCAAGTAAAAACCAGGCATACCCGTACCCGCTGTCTGCCGCCGCCACCGTCCGCAACTGGGAAATCGAATCCCGGTAACGTTCCAGGCGGAGCAGGGCCTCGCCATAGGCCACCCGGACGGAAGCATTCCGGGGATCCCAGTCCAGGTAGCGTTCAAACCAGACCAAACTGGAATCCGGTTCATCGAAACGGAGCCAGGTTTCTCCCCGGTGTTTCCACAGGAGCGGATGATTGGGATACAGCCTCAGGGCCCGATTGTACCAGGCGTTCATCCGGGGAAGAGTCATCCACATATCCTGCCAGCCGGCCAGGGTGGTGTCCAGCGTGACCAATTTTTCCTTGGGGAATCCTCGTTCAATAAAGCGGAGCAAATGCCGTTGATAGAATTCCCCCCGCGCCTGCCAGTAATTCCAGGTCAGGGGCGCCAGACGGGTGGTGGCGGTGAATTCCTTTTCCGCCTGGGTGAGAAGGGTCCATTTTTGCAGCGGTTCCTCCAGAGTATAGGCGGAATCACTGTAGGTGACGGCCAGTTCGTAGTGGACGTCTTCCCGGTCGGGATCCAGCGCCAGAGCGCGGTAGAGACGGGTCAGCGCCGGTTGATACTGGTGGTGATTCCGGGCGACGTGGGCGGATTGAATCCAGCGGTGGATCAGGACCGGTTTCCAGCCATAGAGAAACAGTAAGGCGAGCAAAATGGTAGCGACACCTTTTTGCAGAGCAGGGGAAAGGGGGAGAGAGGATACCGGCCAGGAACGGGGGGGAGGACCGGCCTGCCGGATGATACCCTGCACATACCACAGGAACAAGAACAGCAGACCGGGAATGTAAAAATGGTAATCCACGACCGTATGCATCATCATTCCCAGCAAACCCAGCGCCATTCCGGGGGCAACGGCACCCGTCCCCGGGGAGCGAAGGCAGGTCCGGACCCATCCCAGCACCATGCTCAGAAACAGGAAAAAAAGACCCAGACCAATGCCCCCCAGTTCATTCAGAATTTGGAGGTAATCGTTATGGGCAAAATCCCAGCGTACGCCGGGCGGGAGCCATTGGGTGTTGGTCACGTGAAAGGTGCGAAATCCATACCCCAGCCAGGGGCGTTTCAGCCAGAGCTGAATGGTATGGGACCAGATATCCTGCCGTTGAAAGGTATCGGGTTGCAACAGAGAACCTACCCGCTGGGTCAGGTGGCTTCCCGGAAGGGAGAACAGGACCAGCCATCCCGCGATCATACCGAGGACCAGGGGCGTCAGCTTTTTCCGGTAGGTGGAAAAGAGACGATATCGATAGAGGAGGTAGGCAT
>RFIZ01000206.1 GCA_003695105.1 Fidelibacterota bacterium | reverse complement strand
GATTTCCCTGCCGATACCCAATTGCTTTGGGGTGCGTCGCCGGGATCGGCCCCTTCCGGCGTCAGCGGTGAATCACGGCAATTTTTTCGAAAGTGCTCTCCCCGGAGGGGGTGACCAGGGCGATCAGATAGACGCCCCGTTCCACCCACCGCCCCCGGGAATCCTTCCCGTCCCAGGTCAGCTGGTCGCCGTCCGTACCTTCCCGGGAAGCCGTAAGGGTCCGGACCACCCGCCCCTCCAGCGTCAGAATTTTGGCGGTGCATTGATCCGGAATCCGGTCGATGGTCAGCGGCACCGTCGAGGGAACGCGGAAGGGACTGGGAAAGAGCCGCACTCCGGAAAAGGTGGTTCGCCGGGCGCCAAAGGGGATTTTCAAACTGTTCAGACCGCGTTTGCTGGTGATGTAGGCCAGTCCCCGATCGGCGTCAAAGGCAATGTCGGTGACTTCATCCGACAGGAGCAGACTGGTTTCGTGGGTGATCCCCTCCACCGTCACCTCCGGGTCCTGATCCGGCCAGTACGTGGTATTGTTCAACAGCACGTAGATTCCGTCTGTGGGAGATACGGTCCAGATATTTTCCCGGGGATCGAGCCGTATCTTGGCCCCGTCGCCATAAGAGATATTGGGGAAATACGTGAAACTGCCCCGGCGGGCCACCGGATTGTCCGGATTGTACTGCAGATCCAGATAATTCAACCCCACCGGAGTGAGGTAAAACAGCCGGTTGTCGGAGGTAATTCCCAGGGACCAGACGGTTTCGTCGATTAGATCGGGAATATTCCGCCAGGCAAAGGAATCCGGTTGAACCGCATCTCCGGCATATGTCAGGACGTAAAGCCCGGCCCGGGTGAACGTATCTCCTTCCCGAAAAGAGCCCACCCAGACCCGGTTCCAGGCATCGAAGCCGATGGTGACGGGAGTCAGGGGGAGGGTCACGTCCAGGGAATCCACGTCATAACCACCCCAGTGTCCATTCAGGTCCCGCATGGAAATCGGTCGTTTCCGGTTGGTGGCGTAGGTATCCGCTATCCAGAGCACGTCGTTTCGATCAAACGCCAGATCTTTCACCACCATATACGGGTCCGGATTGGAAGCGGTGGTAAAATAATCCAGATAGGCGGTGTCGATCAGGGTAACATGTTCCGGGTGATCGATGTCCAGGATGACAATCCCTCCGCCGTGCCTGATCGGTTCGGGATAGGTTCCCCGGATGGCGCAGTACAGCATCCCGTCCGGGCCTTCTTCCAGATCGGCCACGAAACCGCCGAAATCCACCGGAATCGTGTCCGCCCGGTAAAACCGGTAATCGGTGGCGGTGTCCAGCCGTAGACTCTCCCCTTCCACGATGTTCCGCCAACCGTCCTCACTGAGAATCGACAGCCCCATTTTCGACCCGGCGATGACCCTTCCGTCATGCCAGACCGTCACGGCGGTGAAATTGTTGGTGACCGGGGCGTTGGGACGCCGGTAATCCACCCGGTTTTGGGTCGTATCTACCAGCGCCAGCCCCGTAATTCCGCCCAGGACCCAGCCGGTGGCGTCGCCAAACCGGAGGACCGTCCAGCGCCGGCGAAGGATCGGAAGTGAGAATACGGTCTGTCCCGACCGATGAAGGACAACGGCCGTCCTGGTCAGGTATCCGACAGTGCTTTCTCCCTGGAGATCCACATCCAGGACGGTCACCGGAGCGTGGTCGTCCAGTACCGTCAGACTGCTGTCGGCGGGTCGGTATCGGTAGACCATGTCGGCGCTTTTCACCACCAATCCATCCCCTGTCGGTCTGATGAAATCGATGGCACCGGATAGTTGCGGCAGGAACGGCTGCCAGGCGCCGGGATCCTTCAAATTGGACTGTTTCCAGTCTCCCCTCAACAGGCCGGCGTCCGTGGCCAGATAAATCCGGTCTCCCAGGGCAACCACTCCCTCCAGGGTGTGGACACCGGCGGGCCAGTTTTTATAGACATCTTTGTAGTGGTACCCCTGGGCATCCGTCTCAAAGAGGATCAATCCCTGGTCCTGGTTTTGCCGAAACAGGGCCACCACGACGGAATCGGTTCCGGTCAGGGCCGACACTTCCGTCAACTGGAGATCGTAGCCGGCGGCGGTCGGGGGGGTGATGCGGCCGATCCAACCGTCGGGTGAGCCGCCCCCCACCCAGATGCCGTCCTCCCCGTCCAGATAGAGAGCCTGCAGGTCGGTGGTCTGGAGACCGTCCCCGTTGGTCAGGGTCGTGAACGTATCCGCCGCCCGATCGTACATCAGGATGCCGCCACCGGTAGCGGCGTAGACCTGCTGCGCCCGGATTTGCAGATCCCGGATCTCCAAAGGACTGGTATAGGAGCGCCATTCACCCAGACGAACCTGTCCGGTCACCAGAGTACAGAGCAGCAGGGAAACCAGTCGGCGCATTTACCCGGGGAAAGGAGCAGGGATGAAACAGAGGATGAAAATGGCCAGGCAGAGGTACCCGATCCGGCGATCCCGGGGATCCAGAGGGGCGTCTACGTCCATGACAGGGGGATGGTCCGGGGTTCGCATCAACAGGAGGATCAGGGCGCCCCAGACCAGCCAGTTGAGGGAAAAATAGCTCAACGGCAGAAGCGCCAGCAGGGTCATCCGGGCCACCCGGGCGTATGCCCGGCCCAGCATGGCGTAGGCGATGTGCCCCCCGTCCAGTTGACCCACCGGCAGCAGATTCAACATGGTCACCAGCAAGCCGATCCAGCCGGCAAAGGCAATGGGATGAAGCAGGACATCCTGGCCCTCCTCCAGCCCGGGGAAAGTCAGGGCCGTTAGTGCTTTCATCAACAGGGAATCTCCCAATTGAATTCCCAGGGCATCCGGGGACGTGGGCACTACGGTCGATAAGGACAATCCCAGCCACAGGGCCGGCACGGCGATGAGGAAACCGGCGATGGGACCTGCGGCACCGATCTGCAGCAGGGCTGATTTGCGGTAAATCGGTGATTTGATTTTGATGAAAGCACCGAAGGTGCCGATAAACGTAGGCGCCGGAATGAAATAAGGCAGGGTGGCATCCACGTGATGTTTGCGGGCAAAATAATAGTGGCCAAACTCATGGGTTCCCAGGATGAGGAGCAGGGTCAGACTGAAAGGGATTCCCCGGGCAATACCGGCCGGGTTTTCCAGAAGATTGACTCCTTCCATGAGAGCTCCGGCGGTGAGAGTGGTGAAGATGGTCAGCAGAAAAAGAATGATATGCACCGGAGGAATCTTCGGTAGTCGCAGAACGATCGGTTCGTCCTCCGGAGCCGCCTTCAAATAGACATCATCTCCCTGTTGGTGAACGTCCACTTCCACCGGTTCCCCTTTCAACAGCACCCGGATCCGGTGGGGCGCTTCGTTCACCAGGGGCCGGCCCACGGCGATCCAGTCCGTTCCGTTGGACCCGATTTGCCGGGGCAAAAACACTTCATCCAGCCGGGACAATAATTGCTTGAATTCCTGTTCGGTCATGAGATCAATCTACGTTGTACCGTCCTCCAGTCCAAAGGTTTCACCGGAATAACCATTCCCAATTCACGGGGATCCTTGTAATTTCTTTCATGCGCTGGATTCGCCCTCTGCTCCTGCTTCTGCTCGCCGGTCCCCTGGCGGGCCAGACGCCCCGAAACCTGTTCCCGGTGGATATCCGCCCGCGGGTGGTGGATGACGATACGCTTTACGTGGTGGTGGAAGTCCGGAATGAATCGGGGAAAACCGTCACCTCTCTGGAGGGCTTTCTGTATGCCACTTCCCTGACGGGCCAGGCCCTCCCGGAACGACGCTTGCTTTTTATCGGTCCCGGCGAAACTCTCCTGAACCGTTTGTCCACCACCCAGACGTTGTTTCTGCCCTACCGGCCCCGGGATCCCTGGACGTATACCCTCACCCTGTGCCGGGTTCAATTTCTGGGCGATCCCAGAGTGTACGCCTACCATCCCCGAATCGGCTTGTTCCGCCTGGAATAGCTCAGGGCAGTTTCACCGGGGGCGCATTCTTTTCCCGGATCTGCTTCAGGAGTTCGGCATTGCCCTCCAGCTCCAACTGATATTGCAATTCGTTGATCCAGCGGCGGCTTTGCCGGATAAACGTATCCACGGTCTCCGGCGGATACTGGCGGGCGATCATATTCGCCACCAAAATGGCGGTGGGAACCGGAAGGTAGCGGTTGGCCGGATCTTCATAGAAATGGTCCAATTCCCGCACCAGTTCCCGGGTGGAGAGGTAGTCCACCGATTCCTCGTACAGGCTGTCGGCAAACGCCGACCGGGCCGCCCAGGTTTTCAGGTAATAAAACAGACGACCGTCCAGAACACCGTTGAGATAGGCCGCTTTCACCAGGTATTCCGCCTCGGGAGAAAATTCCACCAGTTTGGGAATGCGCTCCCAGTCCGATCCGTCCCAGAACAGCCGGTTGACCTGCTGGCCGCTCAGAGCACCCAGGCACAGAGCCGCCAGGATCCAGGACCGCCACCGGTTATTCATGGATACCCATCCGGTCCAGGACAAAGGCATAGCGGAAAGCTACCTCCCGCAGGTAATCGTATCGTCCCGAGGCCCCCATATGGCCTGCGCCCATATTGGTTTTCAGGAGCAACCAGTTCTGATCGGTCTTCATGGCCCGTAATTTAGCCGTGAATTTGGCCGGTTCCCAATAGCCCACCCGGGGGTCGTTGAGACCGGCGGTGATCAGCAGGTTGGGATAGTCCTGGGCCCGGATATTGTCATAGGGCGAATAGGATATCATATAATCGTAATACTCTTTCTCCTTGGGATTGCCCCATTCGTCGAATTCGATCACTGTCAGGGGAATGGACTCGTCCAACATGGTATTGACCACATCCACGAACGGAACCGACGCCACGACTACATGGAAGAGATCCGGCCGCATGTTGGTGACGGCTCCCATCAGGAGTCCGCCGGCGCTGCCGCCGGCGATCGCCAGGTGATCCGGGTCGGTGATCCCCTCCCCAATCAGATACTCCGCCGCGGCAATGAAATCGGTGAAGGTGTGTTTTTTCTTCAGCCATTTCCCGTCCAGATACCAGGTCCGCCCCAAAAATCCGCCGCCGCGGACATGGGCGATGACATAGACGAAACCACGATCGATCAGACTGAAGCGGTTGGATGAAAAATAGGGATCGATGGTGGATCCATAGGACCCGTACCCATAGAGATAGGTGGGATGGATCTGGTGCAGATCGATGTCTTTCCGGTAGATCAGGGAGAGGGGAATCCGGGTACCGTCATCCGCCGGCGCCCAGAGTCGCTTGGTCTCGTACCGATCCGGATCGTACCCACCCAGCACTTCCGTCTGTTTCAGCAGGGTCCGGGTTCCGGTGGCCAGATCCACTTCCAGAATTTGGCGGGGCGTCTTGAGGGAACTGAAGGAAAAGCGAAGCGTCGTTGCCTGGAAATCGGGGTTGGACTGTCCGCCCAGGGAATACACCGGCTCTTCAAAGGTAATCGTATACGGCTCCCGGCCGGTGAAGGGCAGCACCCGAATGAGTTCATTGCCCCGGTCCCGGACAAACACCGCCAAATAGTCGGCGAATGCTTCCACGGACTGGATCAGAACGTTTGGATCCGGGGCGATGACCGTCTCCCAGTGCTCCCGGCCGGGCGCGGCCTCCGGAGCTTTCACCAGCCGGAAATTGACCGCTTCATCATTGGTCAGGATATACAGGTCATGGCCGTGATGATAGAGGGAATATTCCACTCCCCGTTGCCGGGGCAACACGACCTCAAATTCTCCGTCCGGTTGGTCGGCGTCCAGGCGTCGAATCTCGGTGGTGATTTCACTGTTGGACACCAGATAGAGCAGCCGTTCATCCTTGGATTTGTCCACCTCCAGGAAAAAGCGTTCGTCCGTTTCCTCATAGACCAGTCGGTCGTCCTTTTGGTCGGTTCCCAGGCGGTGCCGGTACACCCGGTACGGTCGGTGCGCCGCGTCCAGGGTGTTGTAAAACAGAGTCTGGTTGTCATTGGCCCATTCCAGGGAATAGTAGGTGCCCGTGATACGGTCTGTGAAGAGTTCCCCGGTGACCAGATCCTTGATGAACACGGTGAAATTTTCGTTCCCGGTCTCATCCACGCTGTAGGCCAGGCGGTCCTGCCCCGGACTGACCCGAAACGCTCCGATGTCAAAAAAGTCCTTCCCTTCCGCCAGTTCATTCTGGTCCAACAACACGGCTTCCGGGGCGTCCAGGGATCCCTTTTTCCGACAATAGATGGGATATTGTTTTCCCGCTTCGGTCCGCTGATAGTAATAGTAGTCGCCCTTTTTCACCGGCACCGACAGATCCGTCTCCTTGATCCGGGACTTCATCTCCTGAAACAGAGTCTCCTGCAGGTCTTTCGTGCCGGCCATCATGGCTTCGGTGTAGGCGTTTTCCTGTTCGAGATACTTGATCACTTCCGGGTTGTCCCGGTCCCGTAACCAATAGTAATTGTCGATGCGGCGATCGCCGTGGACGGTCACGTCCCGGGGAATTTTCCGGGCCAGGGGTGGTTGAGGCATGGGGGCGGATTCCTTCGCTTCCGGTTGGGGGGTCGATACGGGGTTACAGGACCACAGGCAGACGGTGGTCAACAGGATCCAGCGGGTGGTGTTCATCGCAACTCCTTGGTGGTCATGAGGCGGTCAGTCGGCGCGCCGAAGCTTGTATGGTGGCGATCATGGAGTGCAGACCATTGTTGCGGGTGGGGCTCAGGTGGTCCGTCAGATCCAGGCGATCCAGATCCCGGCGAATATCCAGCCCGGCCACTTCGGCCGCCGTGCGGCCGGAGAGCAACACGGTCAGGACCGCCAGAATCCCCCGGACCAGATGGGCATCGCTGTCGGCCAGAAAAGACAGAACCGGCGGGTCCCCTTCCCAGGTGATTTCCATCCACACCTGGCTCTGGCATCCGCTGATTTTATGCTTCTCGTCCCGCAGTTCTTCCGGATAGGGCCGGAGCTTTTTCCCCAGATCCAGGAGGTAGCGATAGCGGTCCTCCCAACTGTCCAGCCAGTCGAAATTGGCGACCAGGTCATCGAAAGTGAGTTGGTCCAGTGCACTCATACGGAATTCCGTGAAAATGGGTAGGAAATTTAGGGTTGGTGACCGGACCTCACCAGAGAAGAAACGGCTGCAGCAAGAGATGGACCTCCCGCTTTCCGGTGTGTCGTACGGCGGAAAATTCCAGATAGTCGGCGATCCAGTCGATGCCCGCCACCATTCCCACCCGGGTCCGTCCCACTGCAAAGGCTTTCCCCAGGGCCAGCTTGGTCTCCAGCAGACCGAAGCGATCGGGTTCGGTGGCCAGCCGCACCCGCAAATCCAGGATGTGATTGGCCGGGTTCTCGCCCGTGAGCGTCAGGTTTTTGGTGTAGAAACGGAGGGTCAGACCGTCGGGTACCCGATTCCCCTGTTCCCAGCGGTAGCCTACTTTGGCGTCCCATTCCAGGCGCCCGGGATGGCGCCCCTTTCCGGTGATCTTCCATTCCAGGCGCACCCAGGACTGCCGGTGGACCCGATTGCCGGCCAATTCCTGTCCTCCGGCGGTGAGGACGAAGCCGCTGGCCCCGCTGGCGACGGGAATCAGGGTAAAGGTACTGTCCAGATCCCAGATCGTGGCGAAATCACCCCAGAACAGGCTCACGGACCAGGGCTCCTGATATCCGGCCGCCAGGGCACTCCACAGGTTCCAGTCGTCCGTCACCTGCAGAACGTCATACAATTCAGGTGCGCCTTCCGGCAGCGTTGCCACGGCCCAGGCCAGAGGATAGACGGTTCCTTCCAGAGCCAGTAGATCGGGGTGGAGTCCTTCCCGGGCCAGCCGGGTATAGAGGTCCCGCTCGCCGGAACCCCAGAGATAGAGGTCGGGATCGGATTGCCAGGATTGATAGACGGTGGTGTAACTGCGATAGACTCCCGGTACGGCGGCCCACCCTCCCGGCGCTTTACCCCAGGTAACGGACCAGGGTGTGCGGGCCGGGAGCAGCGCGATCAACCAAACCAGTGAAAAAACCGGGCGAAACAAACGGGAAGGCAGGTTGGGTTCAGGAAGTTGTCACCCGGGGAATGGTGAGCGTGAAGACGGTTCCTTTGCCCACCTCACTGGTGACGGCAATGTGGATCTGGTTGAGTTCACAGTAGTTTTTCACCAGCGCCAGCCCCAGTCCGATCCCCTGGAATTTTTTCGTATACCCTTCGCTTTCCTGGGTGAAAGGTTCGAACATGCGGCGGATATACCGGTCGCCGATACCGATGCCCGTATCCTTAATGTCCAGCAAGATGGACGCCTTGCGCACCCGTTCGGTGACGGTGATTCCGCCGGTTTCCGTGTATTTGATGGCATTGTCCACCAGGTTGGCGACGATCTGCTGAAAGGCGTTTTTGTCCAGCAGGGCCAGATCTTTTGCCGGTGTGGGTTTGAAAACCAGCGTGAGCCCCTTTTCTTCGGCCTTCGGACGCTGTTCTTCCACTACCAGCGCGCACAACCGTTTCACAGACAGTTGTTTTGGCTGCACTTTCATGGCGCCGGCCTCGATCTGAGACAGGTCCAGGATTTCATGGACGGTGCGCATCAGCCGTTCGGCGCTGTCGTTGACATAGTCGAAAAATTCCTGCTGTTCGGGAGGCAACAGATCCCGGGTAGAAGATTCAATCAGTTGGACGAAACCCAGAATGGAGTTCAGCGGAGTGCGGATCTCATGGGACATGTTGGCCAGGAACAGGGTTTTGACCCGTTCTCCTTCCCGGGCTTTTTCCAGCGCTTCCACCAATTGTTTCCGTTGCTGGGCCCGCCGGATGGCGCCGGAGAGGGAATTGGCAAAGGTTTCCAGCAGGGGAAGATCCTCTTCATTGAATTTTCCGGCCGTATAACTCTGGACGGACACCAGTCCGATCATTTCCTGTTCCCGCATGATGGGCGCATACAAAAGCGACCGGCTGTACCGCCGGGTGCCGAATTGATGGATATCCTTTTCCCGGGGAGGAGCGGAGCGATTGACGGCCACGGACTTCCCCGTGAGGAGCGCCTTGTACTTCAGCGACTGCAGCGGAAAGCGAACGGTCGGGACCCGGGACGGTTCCCGGCGGCCGGGCAGAAGATCTTCATTATAGAATCCTTCCACCATCTGGGTCTCCTGATCCACGATGCTCAGGCTGAAGGCGTCGTAGTCGAACAGCCGGCGCGCCTCTTCCGCCACCACGGGACCGATTTCATCCAGAGCCAGGGGATCGGACAGCCGGCGGGAGAGTTGACGCAGGGTTTGCCAGATGCGGTCGGCCTTCTTCTGCTCGGTCACATCCCGGATGATGCCCTGGAACTCAATCACCCGCCCCTCTTCATCCCGGCGGGGTGTGGCATAGAGCAAACAATCGAGAATGTTGCCGTCCTTCCGGCGCAACCGGGCCTCGAAATCGCCAATGTACCCCCGGGTTTTGAATTCCGCAATGAACCGGTCCCCCGTGTCCGGGTCCACATAGAGATCACGGGTATTCATGGCGAGGAGTTCCTCCCGGGTATAGCCGAGAATTGTTTCGGCCACAGGATTGATGTCCACGAAATCTCCGTCCACCGTGGTAATCCCGATGATTTCATGCGAATTTTCAAAAATGGAACGGTATTTGGCTTCACTCTCCCGCAGCGCTTTCTCGGTCTCCTTAATGGGAGTCAAATCGGCTACGGTTATTTCGATAGCCGGCCGGCCACGATACGTCACCGGGACTCCAGCCGATAAGACGGGAAACGAACTGCCATCTTTATGTAAGGCCAAATGTTCTTTGAGTGGCACCGCTTCCCCATCATGTTCCATTGCAGTGATTCGTGAGGCTATGGCCTTTCGGGATTTGGGATGCAAGAGATCCATAATTGGTTTCCCGATCAATTCTTCCTGGGAATACCCATACATCGCCGCCATATAGGGATTGGCAACCACGATTTTCCCTTCCTGGTGAATGGCAATCCCAATGGGTGCTGAATTCAACAGGTTTTCGTAGCGGGCTTCACTTTCTTCCAGGGCTTCCAGGCTGTGTTTCAAGGGTGTCAGATCCACCCCCGAGGCTTCGAACGCCGGTTCGTCTCGATACATGATCGGAGAAGAGGTCACCAGAGCAATAACCGTCGATCCGTCCCTCCGGACCAGCTTTTCCTCCCGGGGTAAAGCCGGTTCTCCGGTTTCTGCCATCTTTTGGAGCCGCTGCTGAACAGCTTTTCTTTCCTCAGGGTGAACGACGTTCAGTACCGGCTGGCCAATAAGGTCTTTATAACTGGAATACCCCAGCATTCGCACCAGATAATGATTCACCCTCACCCATTTTCCTCGTTGGTGGATACCGATAGCCAGCGGAGCATTGTCGAACAATTTGCGATACCGATCGGTGCTTTCTTCCAGTGCGTGAACGGTTCCCAGTCGTTCCAGAATGGTGGCCACATTCCGGGAAAGGATATTCAGCGTATGAATTTCTTCCGCTGTAAAAGTATGCGGTTTGTTATAATAAACCATGATCTTTCCCAACAGACTTTGGTCACCAATGAGAGGGAAAAACCCACAGGATTGGACCCCTTCCTGTTTCAGGGCCGATTTAATGGCTACCGTCAAATCGGAACGGGAAACATCGTCAATAAAAATTGGTTGGGCCTGTACATTACTCCATTTCCAAGGAAAATGACCCCGGACCTTTTTCCGGTAGGCTTCCGACAAGCCCTTCCAGGCCCGAAACTGGACCTCATGGTTTTCATCCGGAGTTAATAAGGCCGCCCGGTCTGCTTTGGTAACCTCCACAAGCCCTTCCACCGTCATCTGGAATAAGGTTTCACTGCTTTTGCAATCATTGAGATCCATCACCACTTCCGCCAATTTTTCCAAAGCCCGGGTGCGTTGCTGCAGGCGGGTATTCAATTCTACCCGTTCGGTGATTTCCTGTTTCACCGCGATGAAATGGGTTACCACACTCTGGTCATTGAGCAATCCGGAAATGGTAGCCGATTCCCAAAAGAGCGATCCATCTTTGCGTTGATTACAGATATCTCCCTGCCAGGTCTTTCCGGCCAGGATTGTATCCCACAGGTTTTTGTAAAACGCCGCGTCGTGGGCGCCGGATTTGAGGATGCGGGG
>RFIZ01000021.1 GCA_003695105.1 Fidelibacterota bacterium | reverse complement strand
TCTTGAGTTTAGTAACTCTTCTTTCGCAAGACAAGAAGATTAGTCGTACATTTCATGTATAGTGCATTTGGCGGATCGTGTATGGGCCTTAGCTTGGTTTTGTTCACGAAGAGTTGTAGTGGTATGATAATAAAGAGCACTGAAGTGTCAAACAACACCAGACACAAGGAGCGTTATCCCACCCAAAAACCAAGAAAGACAAGATTCAATTATTAGTCTAAAGCGTCCAATCGGCTTCATGCCTTTCCTCGTACTCTTTTTTTCACCAAAAATAAAGCTGAACACGGATATCCCGTCAAGAGTGGGTGGAACGCCGCCGGCGGCGGAAGTTTCAAGGTAAAACTAGTGTTTTGACCGGCGCCTCACCTACTGTGGGATTCCGGCTGGTATCGGGTCAGAGAGTATCGTATTTTTGCTTCCTTTTTCTCCCATTACCAGGAAGGATTGTTTCGTATGCACCGATTTCGTTTTCCCCCTCGCCGGTTATGGATGCTGTTGAGCCTGGTGTGGCTGGGCACGGCCTGCCAGCCGCCGCAATCACCCGCCCCCGCCGCGCCCCGGCCGACCCCTGTCATTCTGATCTCCCTGGACGGCTTCCGCTACGATTACGCCGGGAAAACCGATACCCCTGCCCTGGACCGGATCGCCCGGGAAGGAGTGCGGGCGGAAGGCCTGATCCCCGCCTTCCCGTCGAAAACCTTTCCCAACCATTACACCATTGTCACCGGGCTGTACCCGGAACACCACGGCCTGGTGTCCAATCGCATGTACGATCCCAAATTCGACGCCTGGTATCGAATCGGCCAGGGCAGTCAGGCGGTCACCGAAGGCCGCTGGTACGGCGGAGAGCCCATCTGGAGCACGGTGGAAAAGGCCGGCAAAATCGCCGCCACCATGTTCTGGCCCGGGTCGGAGGCGGAGATCGCCGGGGAACGGCCCACCTACTGGTTTCCCTACGATCACACCTATCCCAACGACCGGCGGGTGCAGCAAATCCTGAATTGGATGGCCCGGCCGAAAAAGGAACGACCCCTGTTCATGTCCCTGTATTTTCCGGATACCGACGACGCCGGGCATCATTTCGGGCCCGATTCCTCCGCCCTGTTGCCCGTCATCCGGGAGGTGGACCATTGGATCGGTGTCCTGCTGGACAGTCTGGAGGCCCGGCAGCAACTGGATTCGGTGAATATTATGGTCGTTTCCGATCACGGCATGGCGGAACTGAGTCCGGAGCGCGTGGTCTATCTGGACGACTACGTGGAGACGGATCGTCTCACGATCATCGACTGGTGGCCGGTGCTGAATATTCTCATTGACACCAGCCGGGTGGACTCCCTGTACCATTTATTACACGGCCGGGTCCCCCACGTGCGAATCTACAAGAAGGCCGACGTCCCGCCGGAGCTCCATTATTCCCGGCACTACCGCATCCCGCCGCTGGTGGGCATCGTGGACGACGGCTGGACCCTGACCTCCCACGCCAAAGCGGAGCAGTCGGATCATTTTCTGTGGGGAAATCACGGATACGATCCGAAGAACAAGGACATGTGGGGCATCTTGTACGCCCGGGGACCGGCCTTCAAAGCGGACACGGTGATCGCCCCGATCCAAAACATCCATTTATACAACCTGATGGCCAAAATCATGGCCGTGCCGCCGGCGCCGAACGACGGAGATTTCTCCCGAATCAGGTTTATCCTGACACCCCCCTACCGGTAGAGGACACCGGGCGGTTAGACCGGGAGCGGACCTTCGGTGACCCGGTAGCGGACATTGCGTTCTTCCAGATAATCGATAATCGCCTGAAACCGGTCCACGCTGGCGCCGATGCGTTCCGGAGGCAGGATACCCGTTTCACTCAGAGCGCCTTCCAGGTAAAGGTTCGCCACCGCCGCGCAGGTGTATCCCGTCGTGCGGGCCATGGAGGTGATGCCCTGTTCCCGGTCGAAATGATCCTCCAGTTCATAGAGCACCCGGACGTCCTGCCCCGCCTTCTTCCCGCGGATTTCGATGCGCATCACCGTGAGATCTTCTTCGCCGGGTTGCAGCTTCCATTGGTCTCGCAACAAAGCGGCCGTGACGTCCAGCGGTCGGACCTCCGTTTCCCCCAGGCGCAGCGGCTCCCGGGAAAAAAATCCGCTCTCCCGCAGCACCCGCACATATTCGATCGTTCCGGGATACCGTAACGTCTTTTCCACCATGTCGGGAACCTCCATGGTATGCAACAGGGTCCGGAGTCCGTCGGAATTCCACGCCTCCAGACTGCCCACGCCGGAGAAGCGGATGATTTCAGGGTCGGAGAGGGCCGGACGGGTGACGATCCGTCCCCCCTGGATGAACCGGGCCGGGCGGGTGTACTCCTCGATCACGTCTCCCGGCGAAAAAACGGCCTTGTATTCCCAGGGCCAATCGCGTTTCACCGGCAACCCGCCCACATAACAGGTATAACTGTCCACCTCCATCCGACCGGACTCGTACCCCAGAATGAGATTGCCCATCCCCGGAGCCAGGCCGCAGTCCACCACCGCCGCCACTCCCTGAGAACGGGCCACAGCGTCCAGCGTGAATGGATCTTCCGGAAAGAAGGAAATATCCACGATCGGTTTCCCCAGTTCCAGGACCGCCCGCAAGGTGGCATACCCCAGGAACCCCGGCACGGCGCCCACCACCAGATCCGCATCTGCCAGCGCAGACTTCAAATCCCCCCGGCGGGTGATGTCCAGGCGGCGGGTGGCCAGACCCTTCTCTTGCAGGGGGACCAGCCGGGCGGCGTCCCGGTCCACCGCCAATACCCGATACCGCGTATGCAAATCCCGGGCGATAGCACTGCCCACCAGACCGGCGCCCAAAACCACAATTGTTGCTGACATGTTCGCTCCAGTTTTCCGCTAAAATAGAGCCGCGGACCACCCGGTTCAAAGCAGGAAAAGGGGATACCCGGTCTACAACAGAAAAAGGGGACGGAACCTGACGGTTCCGTCCCCACCCATGGAGAAAATTGCTTCCGTGTCCCTTCTACTTCATTAACACCATCTTAATGACTTTCGAATATTCTCCGGCGGTCATGCGGGCGAAGTACATACCGGCAGGGACTTCCGCTCCTTCCGCGTTGCGGCCGTCCCAGATCGCCTTGTACCGCCCCGCCGGTACCTGCCGGTTCACCAGCTCCGTCACTTCCCGGCCCATCAGATCAAAGACCACTATCTGTACCAGTCCGTCTTCCGGGACATCATAACGGAGGGTGGTAGTGGGATTGAAGGGATTGGGGTAGTTCTGGTACAGAGTAAAAGTATTTGGAATATTAACATCATTGTCAGCTGTGGCTAACAATAGGTC
>RFIZ01000205.1 GCA_003695105.1 Fidelibacterota bacterium | reverse complement strand
GTTAAATCAAATTTTTCATTGTTTCACCGGACATCCAATCCCTCCGGGATTAGCGGACATGTATTCACCAAATCATTGGCAACCCAACTATGCTGACAAATGGCGAAACCGACTCCGTCAGGAGTCACAGGTCTATAGAAAACTCTCTATTATTCACTAAAATTAAAAGATCGTCTCACAACTCCACATTGACCGCCAGTCCCGGCGCCCAGGTTGTCTTTGATCCGGACACAACCGGGAAAACCGTCGGCATTACCGCGAATTTCTTCTGTTCCTTTCCCGTCAGGGATCCGTCCGGTTTTACATCCAGGATTCTTCGCGTGAGGATAGTCCCGGCGGTGTAACCGCTCAACACCAGTGCCATCATTGATTTCACATTTTGTATATCCAGAATGATGGCCGTCCCGAACCCGAACATGATTCCTGAACCGGATCCCAATGCCATTAATATAGATTGTCCCGCGGTGAAATCATCATGGGCAATCCACTTATCGTAAAGCAGAATTCCACTCACAGCACCAATGCCGTTTACCAGTAACCAGTTTTTTTCCGTGCCTTCATTAAACAGCAAACTTTGCAGCGCCATTGTGTTAAAAAACCCAAAGGCATATCCCTGATACAACATCAGGGCGTCGCCAAAGCTGTAATTTTTTTGCATTGTTAATTGCTTACCGACCCAAAATCCCGCCGGATATCCGACCAACAACTCCAGGGCGGTGTGTGTTCGATTCCTGGTTTGTTTTTCCCGGTCTAGTTGTCGCCATTCTGCTTCGGTTTGGGTAACAGATTCGACGCCATAGCCCGGATCGGGATCAAAAAAATTGGCCAGGATTCTCATACTGATGCCACCCACGGCGGTCCAGCCGGTTAACATCCAGGCCTGGCCATTGGTGGGGTGCAATTTTTTGTACAGACGGTCTCCGATATACATTCCGGCCGGAACCGAAGCCATTAAAATATACGCCCAGCCTTTGCGTGAATTTTCTGTAGCGGTGGATTCGTACAGATCAAAAACAGTATTGATTCCAAATCCATAGCGTAATCCCGCCAGTCCGCCATAACGCATCATTTGCGCCCGGGAATGGGGGATGTCCATTTTTTTCGTGGTTTGATAGGTGAGATAAAACGAGCCACCCAGGGACAGCATTTCCATTCCGGGCAACCATTTCGTATCCATGACATTCAGAACGTACGGAATGGCCCAGCCGTACAGTCCGGAACCAATGACCATGTTTTGCAGAACCAACGGCCAGCGCCCGGATTGGTCCGGCTTGTGTTCTGCCGACGCAAGGTCGGGTAATATTTCAATGGTCCGAAGACTGTCGGGAGGAATGGAAAATGATTTTGCGAGGAGATCGAGCAAGGCTCGTTCGTCCCGGGTGATTTTGCCGTCGGAAGCAGCGGTTTGCCAGGCTTTTTTATACAGGGAGACATCTGACTTTTGTTGGCCAAATGTCGGTAAAAACAGGAAAGGGATGATCAGAATGATCGCCTGAGCTTTCATGGCAATGAGCAGGCTCCAAGAAGGGTTTCCAAACCAGGTTTCGGGTACGATATTACACCGGATTCCCGATATCAACAATCAATCTTGCTGGCTGAAACACCATGTCTCCCCGATTCCCCCGGTGGAACTGGTTGTAATGTTGGAATCATTTGAAAAGTAAGAGGTCCCTATGTTTACTTTTGGAATCAGAGGCGTACCCTCCAGCGTCAAAGTGGGAGATTATCCTTGTCCCCAATGTAATCAAAACCAACGGTACCGGCATAGAAGAGTACGAAAGTTTTTCACCCTGGATTTCATTCCCATCATTCCTCCTGGAAATGCCGGGGAATACGTGGAATGTAGAAACTGTAAAGGAACATTCCTTCCCAAAGTTCTGGAGCGAGGTTCGAAAAACAAGGAATTCATGGCATTGTATGAGAAGGCGATGAGGCATTCCATGATTAAAATGATGTTGGCCGATGGTGTCATCGATGAAAATGAAAAAAAGGTGGTATTGGGAATAGTAAATCGCTTTGGAAACAACCATCTGACAAACGATCAATTGGAAGCATTGATTTCAGAAAGTGAACGGGATCATACAGATGTCACCCAGTCTCTGAAACAAATATCTTCCTCGCTGAATGACCATGGCAAAGAGACGATGAGTAAATGTGCCCTGCATGTGGCTTTGGCCGACGGCAATTTTGACCCATCGGAAAAGAAAAGGATCGCCCAAATGGGCACAGCGCTGGGGATGACATCATCCCATTTGAAAGGCATATATTTTGAAATATTTCAGCAGAATTCAGCGTAGATCATTCCCACCGATTCCTCAGCGGATTGACGACCCGGTTACACCCCCGGGCCCTGTTACTTGGTACCGGCGAAGACTGCAGCTCCGGTCGTCCGGCCCAGCCGGAAATCCCTGCGTATGGATGTAATTATTGTGATTGATCCTATCTGTAAATTCCTGAATTTCAATTTACCTTCAGCCGGAAACCATGTCTGTCCATTTGAAGTTCACGGAAAATTTCGGCATCGGTTTTTAGGAAGAAGTTTTGCGAAACTGTTTAAATTGCATTCGTTTGATTAGGGAGGGAGACATGAATACAAGCAAGTATTTTTCGCGCCTGTTGGTTTTGATACTCATGATTGAGCCATTTCTTTTGTCCTGGAATAATCCTGTGCTCGCGCAATCAGCAAACACAAACACCAAGTTGGACTCTACTCAACAGCCACCGCCACCTTTGCCATCATCTATTGTGAAATTCATACCCTATGATGACCCGCCTGTGGCCCTGTCAAACATCACTGTCGAATATCCCGATTCAGCTCAGGAAGCTGGTATTTCAGGTACTGTTGTTGTACAAGCATTCATAGATCAGGATGGCATAGTAAAAGAGGTGCTTCCACGTGAAAGCATTCCCGGATTAGATGAAGCTGCGATGGATGCCGTTAAAAAAACTCGTTTTCGCCCGGCCAAGAAAAATGGGATGCCGGTAGGTGTCTGGATTTCTATCCCTATCCATTTCACCATTACTAATTGAAAACCACGCTCCGAATGATGGTGGGATGCTGAAGTTAATGTCCAATACCCACGACGACTATCTGGCATCCGAATTTTCCGGATACACGGTATGGATTATTTCACCAGGAGCAACTTGGTCTTCCGGTACACACCGGAGGATTCCACACTGAGGAAATAGACGCCACTGGCGACAGACCGGCCCCGGTCGTTCCGGCCGTTCCACTGCAGAATGTGCGATCCGGCCGATTCCCGCCGGTTCACGAGGGTGACGATCCGGTCCCCGCGCAGGTTGAACACCGATACCCGGACATCGCTTTCCCGGGGTAGCGTATACTGAATGGTGGTCACCGGATTGAAGGGATTGGGGTACACCCGGGTGATGGCGAAGGTCCGGGGCTGGCCGGGAGTTTCGTCGGATATCGACAGCAGCGGTCCCTGATACACCAGTTGATACCGCACCGTACCGGCGAAGGTGGTCACGTCCCGCTGCACCAGTCCCGTTTCCGGCGCCAGCCAGTCGCGATAAGAATAATCGCTGCCGATGAATCGTTCGAACTCCAGGCAATCGGTAAAGATCCCGGCGGGAGTGGACACGGTTTCGTTGACGCCCGTCAGGCGCATGGTGGCGGCGAAAGGGGCCGGTCCCAGGGCTTCCCATTCCGCTCCCAGCGGGGCGGCAAAATCGTAGAGCAATGACTCATCCCTGCCGGCCAGAAACCAGACCCGATTTCCGGCCACCCGAAAGGTATCGGGACCGCCTTCGTCGGGATACCAGGGATCGGTGACCCAATACCGCTCCTGATTGATCACGACGGAATCGAGGACCCGCAGGAGGAGACTGTCGGTTCCGGTCTCCAACAACCATTCATTCCGGTACGTCAGAGGAAAATAGTTCACCGTATCGGGCGCCCGTTCCAGGGCTCCCAGGTCCGGGGCCGCTCCCAGGTATTCCGTAGCATTGAGCCGGACCAGGGTATCACCTTCCCAGGTGAGAAACGCCGTTCCCGCGTCTACGGCAGGGGAATTGCGGGTCAGGCCAAAATCGCCATTCAGGCTGTCGGCGAACAGGGGCGGCTGATCCCGGTTTCCCTCCAGCCAGGTCACGGCGCCGTTGTCGCTGGTGACGATGCCGTCGATGCCGCCGGTGATGTCCGTATAGCCCAGGACGATCCGGCTGGAATCGTCGAAGGCGGCGAAATGGACTTCGTCGTTCGACCCGTTGCCCCAGAGGATGGAGT
>RFIZ01000204.1 GCA_003695105.1 Fidelibacterota bacterium | reverse complement strand
TGGGTGGCGCGGATATTACCCGGCAACTCCATCAGGAGGGAAAATTACTGGACCTGCTTGATCTGAGCTGAGAGTGACGATTTAGGCTTGGTGCGAAGGGAGGGCACATCCTAAATTCGCCGCGCTTTTTCACAACGATCCGGAAGACATATCCAAACATTGGCCCGTTCGTCTAGTGGTTAGGACTCAAGATTTTCATTCTTGCAACAGGGGTTCGATTCCCCTACGGGCTACCAACTGACTTTTCTGTACAATGCTATCCTCCCTGCCATTGCATCCGATCTTCGTGCATTTCCCCGTGGCCCTGACCATTCTGGTGATTGCGCTCCAACTGGCCCGGGTTTTCGCCCGGGTACCCCTGTCCACCGGTTCCATCCTGATCCTGCTGGCCCTTACGGTGGCTTCGGCCTTTCTGGCCGGTCTGACCGGTGAAAATTCCTTCGGGAATCTGGAACCCCAGCTGACCCCGGCAGTGGTGGCGCTGGTGGAAGAACACGAAACTTTTGCCGACGGATTTATCTGGACCGGACTGGTGGTTTTAATTGGGTGGACCTGGGGGTATGCCAAGGGGTGGAATCCGGTCTGGTTGGACCGGGCGGCCCTGGTGGCCCTGCTCCTGCTGGGTATCCTCATCTGGGAAACGGGAGCGCATGGCGGTGATTTGGTTTATTTCCACGGGGTGGGAGTGACCCGCTAGCATACGCCGCTTTTCTCCCCGAAAGAATCCCGCTCTACCTTATTCATCCGCCCACCGCTCGGTTTCGACGTCCCGTCCTGCTGATCCCGTCAATCTTCCGGTTTGATATAGACGTAAAAGAAACTGGAGTAGGTGGAGCTGAATAAGCCGTAGCCTCCCTCAATATTGGAATCGGGGAGGAGGTATTGGTTGGTGCCGGAAGGATCGCCGGAGAAGTATTCGGTGTAGGCTCCGTCGGTGGCCTGCAGGACCATCAAATGGAGGCCGTAGTAGTTGAAAAAGAGCCAGGTCAGGGGAATCGGAGAAGAATCCACCGCCCAGACGAAAGGATTGTACCGGTAGGGATTGTTCTGCTCATCCCGCAGGTATTCGCCCTTCCAGGCTTTGGAAGTGAAAGTCGTGTCGTAGATCAGGTTGATATAGGTGGAATCCCGGACGCCGTTGCGGTTATAGTCCACAAACGGTTCGGCTCCTTCTTCCCAGGATCCATTGCCGTTCAGGTCTTCATACGGTTCCAATCCCTTGGTATCCGCTTCCAGTGCCAGACTGAGAATCCGGACCGTGTTATAATCCTCGGCATTGAAATTGAGGAGGAAATACGGTATGGAAGCAAAGCTTTCCGTGAAACAGCCGGCGGTCCGGTAGACGACTGTGTCGATCCGTCCGGAGGGCAGCGGCAGGAAGGTGCCGTTTACGTTTTGCAGGCTCACATTGTGCACGTTGATCGAATCCAGATGGATGGGAACGCCATCACATACATATGCATCGGAAGCGGTACTGGAAAATTCCATTTTTTCCGGAGTGGTGGTGACGGCGGTGACGGTGTCTCCCTGCCAGACGACCTGGAGGCGGTAGGAAACACCCGGTTGAAAGATGAAACCCGGATCGGCTAGGTATCGGCCGGGTCGACCGGGAACAGGAGGAACCGGAAGAGTGGTATCACCGTCGGAAATAGTCACGACTGCAGCGGCAATATAGAGAGAATCGGCTTCGATATTTTCTTCGATCGAGGAAGAGCGGGACACGAACAGCGTATCCACCATGGGCAAGCCGGCATTCAGGTTACCGAACACCACCAGTCGTTGAACGTAGCTAACTTGCGGGCTGGATAATTCACAGGCAGTGATCAGCCAAACGAGCGGGAGAATAAGAGGAATGATTTTACGCATTAGAGATTGAAACTGATGCCGATACTGGGTAGAAGGGGAAATATCGAAATCGCCTGTCGCTGAACCCGGCCTTCATCCGGTTCGTCCACATGCGGTTCCCCAGCATCCGCCCGACCGTTGGAATTCAAGTCATCCGTCTTGGGATTCCAGTCGCCATCATCGTCCAGTCCGTTCCGGGTGGAACCGAGAGTGTAGATGTATTGAAAGATATTTTTCCGGTTGTAGGCGTTGATGACCTGGAGGTTGAGATCAAACTTGACCCGTTTCCACCGGATGTGTCGGACGGCACCCAGGTCCAGGCGGTGGTAGGGCGAGTACCGGGCGCTGTTTCGCCCGCCTGGAATGGTTCGAAAATAGGTTCCCGGATCTCCGGGAAATTTTTCCAGGTAAATTCCCAGGATCGGGGTATAGGCCTGCCCGGTTTGATAGGTCCATTTCCCGTTGAACTCCCAGGTCCGGTTCGGTCGCCAGGAAGCTATCAGATTGAACACGTGTTCCCGGTCCCAATTGTTGTAATAGGTTTTTCCGTGCATGATCTTCCGGGAAATGGACCAGGTATATGCCACCCAGCCGGTGAGGGACCCGGTGGATTTCTGGAGAAAAAATTCCAGACCGTAGGCATACCCGTCGGATGGGGTGAACATGGTGGCAATGGACTGGTCATCCACCTGTTCATCGAAGGTCGCCCGCTTGTCTTCAAAGGTGAGGGTGTGGTAGATCTTTTTATAATACGTCTCCAACTGGAGTTTATATACGTTCTTGAAATATTGCTCCAGACCAAACACTACCTGACGGGACTCCGCCGGAAGCACCGAATTATCGATAGCCATCCAATTGTCAAGGACCGAGGGATTGTAGTCGTCCTGGACGGTTTCGATGAATTGATGGTAATTCCCCAGGGCGAAGTTGAGGAACTGATCCTCTCCCAGGATCCATTTCAACCCCAGACGGTAGTCCGGATGCCAGGTTTCTTCCTGTTGGGAATAGTAGTTCAGTCTCAGTCCCGGTTCCACGATGAACCAGGGCGCAGGCAGCCATTTCAGTTTGGTATAGAGCGCCGCTTCCACCGGGTATTCATCAATGAGAAAAGCGGTGCTGTCGCCAAAGCCGCTGTTATAGGACAGGTGCAATTGTTTGCGCATTGCGCCTGTGTAGATCGTCAGGTCCGACCGGGCATACTGGACAAAATCAGCGGAAGCGGTGCGATCTTCGATGATATTGTCACTGGTAATACCGTTGATGCCCCCCAAATTGAAATAGGTCCGGAAACGACTGTCGGCCAGCAGGAATTTGCCAATGAAACTATGGCTGAACAGTTTGCGGTAGTTCAAACTGTAGGTGTCATTGCCCCAACGGGCGCTGAGTCCGAAGTCATTGAAGACCAGATTATCCAGACCGCGGTACAAACTGAAACTCAACCGGTCCCGGGCGGTGAGATCGGTGAATACATGTCCCTGAAGATCGTAAAAATAATACGGGGGAATGTTCAGATCGGTATTTTTCAGGATTTGGTCAAAATAAGTACGGCGGCCGGACAGGAGCCAGGCCCCTTTGTAGGAAGGTCCTTCCAGGGTGGTCTGGGCCGATAAAATGGAAATACTGTTGTGGCCGGTGAATTTTTTCCGGTTTCCTTCCCGGCTGGTGACATTCAATACCGCGGAAAGACGCCCGCCGTACTCGGCGTTGTAGCCGCCCTTGATCAATTCCGCATCTTTCACCGCATCCAGAATGAAATTGGAAAACACGCCGCCCAGATGGCTGGGGTTGTATACGGTAATGCCGTCCAGCAGAATCAGGTTTTGATCCGTGTTTCCGCCCCGGATCACCAGTCCGGTACTGAACTCCGACGGGGAGAGAACGCCGGGCATGGCCTGAAGAGTGCGGAAGAGATCCGGTTCGGCGAGCGCCGGGAGAGATTTGATTTCCCGGGTGGAAAGGGTAACCCGACTGGGTTGCAATTCCAGTTTTCGTTTCAACTTTTCTCCGGAGACAATCACTTCATTCAATTGGACGGCTGCGGGGACCAGGATGATGTTCATCTGCAGATCGGTCGTTTTATCCA